>JBGUEF010000070.1:0-12055 GCA_041821485.1 Deltaproteobacteria bacterium | reverse complement strand
ATCGGGCGGGTGCTCCCCCGGCTTTGTCGCGCGATCAAAATGGTCACGGGAGTCGAGCAGCTCAACATTCTTCAGAACAACGGGCCGATGGCGCATCAGGCGGTCTTTCACGTTCACTTTCACATCATTCCGAAGCCGAGCGTCGACCGGGGGCTCGTGATGGAATGGTCGTCCACGAAGCTGGACCCCGAAGAAGGGGCGAGGCTGGCTGCAGCGTTGAACAAGGAGATCGGGGGGTAGCATGGCAGGACCACGTTTTGACGAGTCGATTCCGTTCAAGGGGCTGCGCATCGCCGTGATGACCGTGTCAGACACCCGCACCGAAGAGACCGACAAGTCGGGAGCCTACCTCGTCACGCGGGCGCAGGAAGCGGGTCATCACGTCATGGACAAGGTGATCATCGCGGACGACCGCAAGCGCATCGAGGTCCAGCTGCGACGCTGGATCAACGAACCGAACGTCGAGGTCGTCCTCGCGACCGGCGGCACCGGTGTCACCGGCCGTGACGTCACACCAGAAGCCCTCGAGGCGGTGTGGGAGAAATCGATCCCCGGTTTTGGTGAGCTCTTCCGGACCTTGAGCTACGAGCACATCGGGACCTCGACGATTCAGTCGCGCGCATGCGCCGGCGTCGCTCGCGGAACATATCTATTCGCGCTCCCCGGGTCGACGGGTGCGTGCAAGGACGCCTGGGATGGCATTCTCAGATACCAGCTCGATATCCGGTACCGCCCTTGTAACTTTGCCGAGCTGATCCCGAGGCTACGGGAAACCTGACAGCGGCAGTGTCAGCGTCCGAGAGCGGAGATTGGGACTGGGTTGATGTTCCAGGTCATTCGGGACATCGGAATCTCTCGCTTCAGGATCACCTCGCGCTTGGCTCGCCCGCGTACCCATACGTACCGGCGTAGCTCTCCCTGCACGTCTGCTGCGACGTAGAGCTCGTCCGTACCGTCGCCGTCGAGGTCCGTCAGTAGCGCCGCGTGCTCGAAACCGCCCGAATCGCGGTCGATGCTCTCGACGCCCCACTCCGACTTCGGATTCTTTCCGGGGCGCAGCAGCCACAAGCCCTTGCTGAACGAAGCTGCAACCATTTCCTTCTTTCCATCACCGTCGACGTCGCCCACGGTCAAGAATCGGCACAGTCGATCAGGAATCGTGGCGATGATCACTTTGGAATCGGGTGCCGTGTCTGCGTCGTAGCGGCGGATTTCCACCGGCTCGACGATTTCGAGCCCTGCGCCGCGCCCCTTGGTGAGCGCCTCGACTGCGACGTAGAGCTCATCGGTCCCGTCCCCATCGACGTCGCCAACATAGATCTCTTTGGCGTGCCGTTTCCCGAGGTCGGCGACGATGGTTGGCCCTTCGCCCTTCTTCGGCACGTACCGCACCACCTCGCCGTGCTGTGCCTCGGCATCGAGCTTGTTGGGCTCGCTCGGCGTCGCGTACACCTCGAGCACGCCGTCCTTGTCGAGGTCGCCGATTTCGATCTCGTGAACGAACGTGTCCTTCTTCCCATCGATGCGCTCGACCTTCCACTTGTTCACCCGCTGCCGCAGCACGGAGACCACGCCCTGATCGTGCGTCGCGACGGCGATCGTTGGCGTGCCATCCGCATAGAGGTCCGCGATCTCCGCATCGCGCATGCGGTTGAACTTTCCACCAAACTCCGCGTGCCAGAGCGTGCTGGGCCGGAGCTGCCCCTTCGTGCGCCGCCACAGCTTCACATAGGCGCCGGAGCCACCGAGCGTGAGGATGCCGGGCGCCTCACCGCGCGGGGTCAGTACCATGGCCTTGTGAAACACGTTGCTCTGCGCGTCCTCGACGGTCTCGGTCTTCCATGCCCCACCTTCACGCGTGAGGATGTCGAGCCGCGCGGGACCCGGCTTGGCCGTGGCCTTTCCATCGACGACCTGGAACTGCGAGTAGGCGAGGAGCAGACCGTTCGGGAGAGAGTCCGGCAAGCCCGTCGCCGCGTGCGTCTTCTTGGGCGCCTGCGCAGGCTCGTCGCCCTTTGCACCGCTCGCGCTCTGAGCAGCCGCCGCCGGCGCCTCGGTGGGGGCGGTGGTCTCGCCGCCCTTGCAAGCCAGCACGAAGAACAACGCCCAGAACCCGAATCGAACCACTGCTTGATGTCGCATGAAGCGTCGCTACCAACCGTGGCAGCTCGGCGCAACTAACCGCCGCCGCCCGGGCCCCGGGCGGGCAATTTGACCCTTTAGCGTGTACCGGGTACCCCAGGCCGCAGAGACATGAGAGCGAATCCAAAACGAATCGCCTTCTTCGTTTTGAAGCTGGTTTTCTCTGTCGGTATGCTGGTGTTCATCTTCCGCAAGGTGCTCCGCCGGGATGGTGCGGAGGAGCTGCTCGGACGATTGAGCGAGTTGCATTGGGGCTGGGTGGCCGCCGCGGTGCTCATGCAGCTGATCGCGATCGGATTCAGTACCGTCCGCTGGCAGCGGCTGCTCGTCGGCCAGGGTATTTTCGCCCCCTGGCGATTCCTCGGTGGCTCCATCCTGATCGCTCGGTTCTGGGGCGCGTTCACTCCGGGCGGCTTCACCGGCTTCGGCGGTTGGCGCATCTACGACGTCGCCAAGCACACCGGCAAGACCGCACGCGCGACTGCCACGATCGGCGTCGAGATGATCCTGGGCCAGCTCGCCTTCGGCGTCGTAGTCATGTTGGCAAGCATCTTCGGGATGCGGTTCATCGGCACCGATGGCGTGCTCCTGGTCAACGCTGTCTTCTTGTCGATCATCGTCGTCGGCCTCGCGTTTCTCGCGCAGCCACAGCTCTTTCTCTTCTTCACGCGCTTCGTTCCCGAAGGCATCCGTGCACGCGTTCAGACCTTGATCGACGCCGTCGGCGCCTACCGAGGCAAAGCCGGCCTGCTGATTCAAGCCGCGGCGCTCGGCGTCGGTACGCACGCGTTCAACAATTTGATTTACGTGTGCGCCGCTCGCGCGCTCGGCGTGGAGCTCAGCATCGGCGAGGTGTTCTTCGCATCGTCGTTGCAGATCCTCGCTACGCTCATTCCGGCTTCGATCAACGGCATCGGCCTTCGGGAAGCTGCCGCGGTTGCGCTCTACACCTCCCCTGCGGTCGGGCTGCCACTTGCAGTTGCGGTGCTCATCCCCACGCTCGGCTTCGCCTGCGAGATGTTCGTTTCCTCGTTCGGCGGGGTGTTCTTCCTCTTACGCAAGTCGGGCTACAGCCCCGACATTCGCGTCGAGGATCCCGATCGAGAAGGCCTGGTCAGCCAGGCGATTGCGAAGGCGCCTCGCGAGGCGTGGCCGCATCCGCTCCGTGGCATCGTGGTCGGCTTCAGCTCGGGAGTCTTCGCCGGCATCCTGGTCGGCCTGGGCGAGGCCAGCGTCATCGCGCTGTCCTCGGCAGGTGCGACTGGCGTGCGCGTGTTTCTCTACGGCCCGCTCGCGTACGGGGTGTTCTGCGGCGCGTTCGGCGCCGGCCTCGGGTTCGCCACTGCGCTGACCGGCCGCTGGATGAAGCGCTACGCTCTTCACGAGCGATACGCGTTCGGATACTTCGCGGCGGCGATCTTTGGCATGTTCGGGTTCGCGCTCGGCGCGTTTCGGATTCGTCGCGACCTCTTTCACGAGGAGCTGGTCTGGAAGAGCGCGATCGGTCTTGCGGTCCTGTTGGGCTGCGCCTTCGTGGCTGCCGGCATGAGCGCTATCCTTGCACGTGTCCTTCGCGTCCTCGTGCAGAGGCGACCCTTCGAGCGGCTCGTCCATGCTCCGACGGCCTTCGCCTTGCTGGCCATTCTCGGGGTCGGGCTTGCGGGCAACCTTGCCCTCGGCGACCGCACCTCGCGCGCCGGCACCTCGCATGATGTTGCCGAGCCAGGAACCCAAACAGGTAACGTCCTCTTCCTCGTGGTCGACACCCTCCGCGCCGATCACCTGCCGATGTACGGATACGACCGCGGCGGTACTCCGAACCTCGACCGCCTCGCCGAAGACGCGATTCGATTTGACCAGGCCTTCGCCAACTCCAGCTGGACTCGCCCGAGCTTCGCGTCGATTCTGACCGGGCGCCTTCCGTCGAGTCACGGCGTCATGGCCAAGAGCGACGCGCTCCCCAACGCGCTTACCACGCTGCCCGAGGCGTTGAAGGCCGCGGGTTACACAACGGGTGGGTATGCGACCAACTTCAACCTCGCGCCTTACTTCAATTTCCATCAGGGCTTTGACGAGTACGTCTACATCGAGCCTGAGTTCGTTCTCGGCGCCGACGACGCGAGCGCCAAGCTTCTGCTGATGCAGTTCATTCGGCAGCGCATCGAGAAGATGCGGGCGATGCAGGGCGAGGTGCTGCCCGGTACCGCCTACCAGGATGCCGAAACCGTCAACGAGTCCATCACCGGTTGGATCGACCGGCAGCCCGCATCGCCGTGGTTCTTGTTCGTTGGGTACATGGACCCTCACGATCCGTACTTTGCCCATCCGTACGATGGCAGCGGGTATGCGCGCGCCGCACACCAGCACCCCGACCCGTCCGAGGCCCCCGCGCTTACTGCGTTGTACGATGGCGAGATTAGTTACTGGGATGCCGAGCTCGGCAAGCTCCTCGATGCGCTTCGCGAGCGTGGGCTCTACGACGACCTCACGATCATCGTGACCAGCGACCACGGCGAAGAATTCAACGACCACGGCGGGTTCTGGCACGGCACGACCTTGTACGACGAGCAGGTGCGTGTTCCCTTGCTCGTGAAGCTTCCCGAGAGCCGTCGCGGCGGCACCGTCGTTCGTCACTGGGTGCAGAGCATCGACCTGATGCCTACGGTCTTGAAGCTGTTCGAGGCGCCGGTTCCAGAAGGTGTGCAAGGCGGCGACCTCTTCACGGGCACCGATGTCGTGTACGCCGAAGAGAGCCACGAGGGCAACGTCCTGGAATCGGTCCGGGAGCTCGACGGCACCGACGAATACAAACTCATCACCGCCAATCGCGACAACCCACGAGGCCTGAAGCCCGTGGAGCTATACCGCGTGGACCTCGATCCCACGGAGCAGGAAAATCTCGCGCCGACGTCCCCTGACGAGGTTCGCATGGCAACCAAGGCTCTCCTCGAGCAACGCGCCCTCGCCAAGGAAGATGCGGTCGCCGCCGACTCCGTAGAGCTAGACGAAGACGTCGCCGCCCACCTAGAAGCCATAGGCTACATAGAACGCTAACCAACTAACCCTTCCGAAAAGGGGACTGTCCCCTTTTTCGAAGGGTTAAGGGAGTGGGCTTTGGCTGTGCGGTGGACGAGGTAGGCTAGGGCGCCGACGGAGCCGGTTGTCAGGATAGCGAGGAAGTATGGCCAGGCGGGGATGGCGTGCTCGCGGGCGTCGGGGACCATCCAGATGGTGAAGAGGAGGAGCGCGATGCAGAGGTCGATGAACATCTGCGCGCCCCAGGCGCCGGTCACGGCCAGCTCCAAGAAGCCGGTGTAGCCGTGGTTCATGACGACGATGGCGGTGTAGATCGAGAACGCAGCGAAGACGGCGGTGACGGAAAAGAGTCGCAATTTCATGGGGACCTCCTTGATACGACCAGTCTGGGGCGCTGGTTGCATGACGGCCATTACCTCAGAGGTCATCGGCAGCACGAAAGAAGGCGTTACAATCCTCGCATGTCGTCGACCTCCGCCAGGCCCATGGGATTCGGCTCTCTCCTGCGCCAGTGGCGCAACGCGCGCCGAATGAGTCAGCAGCAGCTCGCGATCGAATCCGAAGTCTCGACCCGTCACATCAGCTATGTCGAGAACGGCAAGTCCTCACCGAGTCGCGAGATGGTTCTCATCCTTGCGAGCGCGCTCGACCTGCCGCTACGCGAACGAAACTCGCTCCTCTCGACAGCTGGCTTCGCCCCGGTCTATCGCGAATCCAATCTGTCCGCGCCGGAGATGCAGCCGGTACGTCACGCCTTCGACACGATCCTCTCGCACCACGAGCCATACCCCGCGATCGTGCTGACGCGGGCCTGGGACATCGTGAGCATGAACAACGCCTTCACCCGCCTCTTCGCGTTCTTCATCGAACCGCCGTTCGATCCGATCGTCGCGCAAAACGTCATGCACTCGCTCTTCCATCCTCAAGGCGTCCGCCCGTACGTGGCCAACTGGGAAGAGGTGGCCCGCTTCCTGATCGATCGTCTCTACCGCGAAGCGATGGTCGAGCTCGAAACCAGCGAGAGCCGAAAGCTCCTCGATGCCTTGCTAGCATATCCGGGCGTACCCGCGCGCATGCGCGAAGTCGACTTGGCCGAGGCGCCTCGCGTCTGTATCACCGTGAATCTCGAAAAGGATGGAACGAGGCTCGATCTGTTTTCGACCCTCACCACGCTTGGCACCCCACTCGACGTCACCGCGCAAGAGCTGCGTATCGAATCCTACTTCCCCGCCGATGAAGCAACCGGCGAGTGGCTCCGAAAATCGGCCGCATCCGCTGCAAACTAGGCTAAGGTACATTCGGGTCGCGCATGGAGTCACTCGCCGCAGTAGACCTGGGGTCGAACAGCTTTCACATGGTGATCGCCCGTGTGGATCACGGCGGCATTCAGATCGTGGATCGCCTCCGGGAGCCGGTGCGCTTGGCGGCGGGCCTTCAAGAAGACGGCTCGCTCGACGAAGAGTCGCAGGAACGCGCGATCAAGTGCCTCACCTTGTTTGGCCAAAGGCTCCGGGATTTTGGCGCCGGGCAGGTGCGGGCTGTCGGGACGAACACGCTCCGTAAGGCCCGCAACTCGCGCAAGGTACTTCGGCAGTTCCGCGAGGCGCTCGGCCACGGCATCGACATCATCCCAGGCCGTGAAGAGGCTCGTTTGATTTACCTGGGTGTGTCGCACGGCATCGCGGGCGCGCCTGCGCGACGACTGGTGGTGGACATCGGCGGTGGAAGCACCGAGTTCATCATCGGTGACGCGTTCGACCCCGTGTCCGTACACAGCATGTACATGGGCTGCGTCGGCTTCACCAAGCAGTTCTTCGGCGACGGCAAGATCAGCCGTAAGCGTATGAAACACGCCAAGCTTGCCGCTGGCCTCGAGCTTCAACCGGTCGAAAACAAGCTTCGCAAGGCCGGCTGGGAGCGCGCGATCGGGGCCTCGGGGACGATTCGTTCCGTCGCGGGGATCCTCAACGAGGCCGGCTGGGCGCACGGCACCATCACGGCGGAAGGCCTCGACAAGCTCGAACAAGCGATGCTCACGGCGGGGCGCTTGGATCAGCTCGAGCTTCCTGGGCTCGATGCAGACCGGCGTCCGGTGTTCGCAGGTGGCGTTGCGATTCTCGCCACCGTCTTCGAACGACTCAAGATCGACGAGATGTGGGTTTCACCCACGGCGCTTCGTGAAGGCCTGTTGTACGACATGCTCGGCCGCCTCCAAGATGAAGACCCGCGCGACCGCACGATCGCGATGCTGTGCAATCGATACTCGATCGACCAGGCCCACGCGGATCGCGTCCAGGCCACCGCCCTCGGCTTGCTCGGCCAAGTGGTCGACGATTGGGACTTGCGATCGGACGACGCCGCACATGCGCTTTCCTGGGCCGCGCAGCTGCACGAGATCGGCCTCGCCGTGAACTACACCGGTCACCACAAACATGGCGCATATCTCGTTGCGTCATCCGACTTGCCGGGGTTCTCCCGTGACGAGCAGGCTCTGGTCGCAGCGCTCGTCCGCGGCCACCGCCGCAAGCTCGACGATTCATACTTCGAGCCACTCCCCGTGGAGCTCGGGACGACCGCAAAGCGCCTGAGCGCCTTGCTTCGGCTCGCTGTCCTGCTCAACCGCAACCGTGATCCAGAGGTTGTCGCGCTCCCGCATGTGAGTGCGAACGCAAACAAGCTCACTCTCACCTTCAACGAGGAATGGCTTGCGGCTCACCCACTCGTGCTGGCTGATCTCGAACGCGAACAACGCCTCATCAAACCATCCGGCCTGAAGCTCACCGGCTTCGAGGAAGAGTGAGCCCCGATGGACCTGTTCCTCATCCGCCACGCGATCGCCGAAAAGAGAAGGGCAGGCCTCCCCGACGCGGAACGCGCCCTCACCGAAAAAGGCCGCACCCGATTTGAGGCGGTCGTCCACGGCCTCGACCGCGCCGGCTTCCGCTTCGACCGTGTCTACTACAGCCCCTGGCTCCGCGCGGCCGAAACCGCCGACCTCTTAGCCCCCATCACCGACGGCCCGCTGATCGCAACCGAAGGCCTGGCCCAGTCACCGCAGCCCGACTTCTTCGCATCGCTAGAGGGAGAGAACGTGGCCTGCGTAGGCCACGAACCCTGGATGAGCGACGCCATCGCCCTCCTAACCACCGGCACCCCCAACGGAACCTGGCTCCGCCTCAAAAAGGGCTCCGTAACCTGGCTCCGAGGCCCGACCGCGCCGGCCCAAATGCAACTCCGAGCCCTCTGGGGATACTCTCCCCCCACCTAACCCACCGAAACAACACGACTTCTGAACGAAAGATCGCAGCGACTCAGCCCAGATCGCACTTTTGGGTTAATTCGAGCGACTCCAGGCGGGGCAACTGGAATACTGGTTAAACGTTCCCACGCATCGCCGGGGTGATTGCGCTGACCGCTCTCATCGCCTGTAAGGGTCAGATCGGCCAGGTGGGCGAGCGTGGAGGCCCACCTTCGGTCGACCCGATTCTCGCCATCGAAAGCGGAGTTCGGCGGCTCTCTCAGTCCGAGCTCGACAACACGCTTCGTGACTTACTCGGGGAAGACACCGCACCCGCGGCGCGCCTCTTGAACGAAGACGAGTTCCGCCCATTCGATAACGACTACACAATTCAACAAGCGTCCGAGGCGCTCATCACATCGCTCGAAGCGCTTGCAGAGCAAGTAGCCGAACGGGCCGTGGCTGATGCCGCGCGGCGGGCCGCGCTAGTTCCGTGCACGCCGGCGAGCGCCGCAGATGAGGCATGTTTCCGCGCCTTCCTCGATGCATTCCTGCCGCGCGCGCTTCGACGAGCAGTGACCGCAGATGACATCGACGCGTATTTGCCACTGCTCGCCTTTGCGTCCGAAGACAACGCAGTCGTCGCTAACGACTTCTACACGGCGGTTCAGCTGGCCGTGGCGGCCACCTTGCAGGACCCGGAGTTTCTCTATCGCGTCGAGCAAGGGACGCCGGGAAGCACGCCCGGCCTTCTCGAGCTCGACGGCTACGAGATCGCCAGCCGCATGTCGTACCTATTGTGGGCTAGCATGCCTGACGACGCGCTTTTCGCCGCCGCGGCGGCTGGCGACCTAGACAGCCCCGAGGGCCGGAGCGGCGAAGCCCTCCGCATGCTCGACGATCCGAGGGCCCGCGCGCAGCTCCATCGCTTCCACGCCATGTGGCTGGGCTATCGGTCCATCCCGCACACGCCCGAGCTCGTCGCCGCGTTCAATCGCGAGACCTCGGCGCTCATCGACCGGGTGATTCTCGACGAGCCCGGCAGCTACCTCCGCATGTTCACCATGGACGAAACGTTCGTCGACGATTCGCTCGCCGACCACTACGGCTTACCGCGACCCGCTGACGGCGAGGGCTGGGTGTCGTACGAAGGAACAGGGCGTGCCGGCATTCTCGGACACGGAAGCCTTCTCGCTGCCTTCAGCAAGTTCGAAGACACCAGCCCCACGCAGCGCGGCATTCTCGTCCGTACGCGGTTCATGTGTGAGGACGTTCCGCGGCCTCCGCCGAACGTCGACGCCGATCAGCCGCCGCAAGGCGCGATGGACGCGGTCTGCAAGTACGAGCGCTACGCCGAGCACCGCGACCAGTCGAGCAGCTGTGCGGGCTGCCACAGCCTCGTCGACCCGATCGGCTTCGGTCTCGAAAACTACGACGTCGCCGGTCGATACCGCGAGCATGATGACGGCCTTCCTGAGTGTGTCATCGAAGGCTCCGGCGAGATCGTCGAGGTCGGCTCGTTCTCGGGTCCGGGTGAGCTCTCTCAATTGCTCGTCGAGAACGACTACGTCGACGCCTGTGCGGTGCAGCAGTTCCTAACGTTCGCGTTGGGGCGGCCCACCAACTCGTACGAAGCGGAGTTACTCCAGGAGATGATCGAGTCGTTCCGGGCAGGGCAGCACGACTTCAAGGCCTTCATGATCGACTTCGTTGCGTCCGACCGGTTCGCCCGGCGCGCCCAGGAAAGGCTCTAATCATGGCGATGAAGATCAATCGCAGAGCGATTCTCAAGGGCATAGCCGGTGTCTCGGTGTCTTTGCCGCTGCTCGAATGCATGCTTCCGGCCCGATCCAGCACGGCGCAAACCCCTCCGTCGCGATACGCGATCCTTTTCGCCGGACAAGCGCTCGGCTGTGACAACTACGCCAAGAACGAAAGCCGGATCGACGGCCAGACCGTGACCGAGGGCGGCCACTACATCGCCGATACGAACTACGGCCGTGGCTTCGCCCTCACGACACCGCTGCTGCCGCTTCAAGGCATGGAGAACGACTTCACCATGGTCTCGAACCTGGCGATTCCGTTCAACGTCAACTCATCGGACGGCAGCGCCGTTCCAACAGCAGGCGCCTATCGCGACTTTCATGGCGGTGGTTGCAGCCCGCTGCTGTCGGGCACGCGCTCCACGGCCGCGGAGTACGTATGCAACGGCATCACGTCCGACCAGGCAATCGCAGAGCTCAACGCCGGGCAGACCACGCACAAGTCGCTGGTGCTTCGCTCCCAGCCGGGCTTCTACGTCAGCGGCTACAGCTTCGCTGGCCGTCAGTACATCTCGTACGGACCGGGGGGAGGGCGCAACGCCCGCATCGAGGCGCAGGCCAGCCCGCAGGTTGCGTACCGTTCGCTCTTCACCGGCTTCGTTCCGGAAGGCGATGATGACGCCGCCCGGTTCGACTTCGAGCTGCGTGCACGCCGCAGCGTGCTCGACCTGGTGCTCGAAAAGCGCGCACAGCTCGTCAACAAGGTAGGCCGCGCCGACCAAGAGCGTCTCGAGCGCCACTTCGACGAGATTCGCGACCTCGAGAACCGCATCAACGCCTTGCCGCCAGTCGTCGGTGGGCAGTGCTTCGTCCCGCCGGACCCGGGTGCCGATCCGCCCATCGGCGGCGATCACGATGGCGGCGGCAGCGGCTCGGTCTCCGCAGGGTCGGGGTACAGCGACGAGCACACACGCTCGCGCATCTTCGCTGACTTGATCCACATGGCGTTCGTTTGCGACCTCACTCGTGCAGCGTCGCTCCAGATCACAGCGTTCCAATCGCACATGAACGCGCGTCCCATTGCCGATGGCCTCGGGACGCTGCCCGGAACGACGCGTCCGGCACGTTGGGCGTCTGTCGGTGGCGACCTTCACGAGGTCGGCCACAACGGAGACCCCAACAACCGCGGGCAGATCCCGTCGGCGGGCCTCCTGCAGTGGCACGTCTCCCACTACGCGTACTTGATCGACAAGCTGCGCAACACACCGGAAGCGGGCGGGAACGTGCTCGACAACAGTGTGATCATCTTCACTCCAGAAGCGGGTCACGGCCTGCAGCTCAATGACGGCAGCTCGCAGAACCAAACCCATTCCGTCGAGAACATGGTCATGCTCATGGCCGGGCGGGCGGGCGGTCTGAACCCGGGCGAGCACGTCAACGGCAACCGCGCCCATCCGGCGAGCGTGCTCGTCACGGCCATGCAAGCGGCCGGCTACCAGGGCAACACCCTGGGCGATGTTTCCCTCTAGGGTGATTGCGCCACCACAGGCCTAGACCCATATCCCCCGCATGCTCGACGCGATCTGGCAGGTATGGCTTCAACTCGCGCCCTGGCTTCTCCTTGGCGCCACGGCCGCCGGCTTGCTCCACGTAATGCTTCCGCGCGACTTCGCGCGCCGCCAATTTCGCGGGCTCGGCGGCGTGGCCAAGGCGGTCGCGTTGGGTGTTCCGCTGCCGTTGTGTTCCTGCGGCGTCATTCCAGCGGGGCTCGGGCTCAAGAAGGACGGCGCGAGTGATGGCGCCGCTGTTGGATTTCTGATCAGCACCCCGCAAACCGGTGTCGACTCGCTGCTCGTGAGCGCTTCGTTCCTCGGTT
>JBGUEF010000069.1:0-12238 GCA_041821485.1 Deltaproteobacteria bacterium | reverse complement strand
AACAAGGGCGTCGATATCGTCAGCATCTGGAAAGAGCGAGCGAACGACGTTCGTGGTCACGGAACACCGTCAGCGCACTGGCTGCCGGAGCAGATTCCGGAGCAAGTCGTCGAAGAGGTGACCGCGTTCATCGACGAGAATAGCTGATGGGTCCCTTCGGCGACGGGATCCAACCGGTGCCACCCGCGCCGGTCCCAGTGACGATCATCGCCGGGTTCCTCGGCTCAGGAAAGACGACCTTGCTCAACCACATCTTGAGCGAGAACCACGGCGTCCGCGCGGCGGTGCTGGTCAACGACTTCGGCGCTATTAACATCGACGCCAAGCTGGTGGTCGGCGTCGAAGGCGACACCATCAGCCTCGAGAACGGCTGCATCTGCTGCAACATCCGCGAGGACCTCTTCGCGGCCTGCATGATGCTCTTGCGGCGCCCTGAACCGCCGGAGCGCCTGATCATCGAAACGAGTGGTGTCTCGGATCCCGTTCAGGTTGCGGAGACCTTCGCCCGGCCCGAGATTCACAAATACCTGACGATGGACAACATCTTGTCCGTGGTCGACGCTGAGCGGTTTCCCGAGCTCCTCGAGGACGAGACCGGCGGCTTGGCGCGCGTGCAGGTGCAGGTTGCCGACGTCGTAGTGCTCAATAAGGTCGACTTGGTTGCTTCTGAAGACTTGGCGGCGACCAAAGCGATGGTTCGCGACGTCGCCCCCAGATCGAGGATTCTCGAAGCGAGCTACGCCCGGATACCCCTCGGGCTGGCTCTAGGCGGAGGGGAGTGGGGCCCCGGTGCCCACCTCGTTGATCTCTCGCAAGCACATGCGGAACACAGAGGCGAACGAGACCACAGCCGCCAGTTTTCGACCTGGCACTGGACTTCGCACCAACCTTTATCGCTGCCGAAGCTCCGGGCCGCCATGGAAGCGCTTCCGAACACGGTCTATCGCGCCAAGGGCATCGTCTACTTGGAAGAGCTGCCGATGTATCGGATCTCGATGCAGATGGTCGGGAAGCGCTACGACCTCTCCGACACCGAGCGCTGGGGGTCCCTTGCGCCGCGCTCGGAGATCGTTCTGATCGCATCCCGGGATGGGATCGACCCCGATGAGTTGCGGCGCATGTTCGAAGACTGCATCGGAACCGGGGATGAATCCGAGTCCCCGGTTCTCCGTTTGACCCGCCGACTCGAGTTGCGTTAGTTGGGGCATGCCCATCGACCAAATCACAATGCAGTCGGTGAACTACTGGATCGCCATGGCAGGAACAGTCGCCTTTGCGGTGACGGCCGTGCTTGCCGTGGCCCCGAAAGGCATCGACATCTTCGGTGTCGTCGTTCTCGGCGTCATCACCGCGATCGGCGGCGGCACCTTGCGGGATGTCATCGTCGATGTCCCGGTGTTCTGGTCGCTCGAGCTCGAGTACATCTGGGTCGCCGTCGGAGCAAGCTTGGCGGCGTTCTGGGCCAATTCGCTGTTCACTAAGAAACAGGTCTACAGCTTGATGCTCTACCTCGATGCGCTGGGAGTTGCGTTATTCGCGGTTCAGGCCACCGCCAAGGTCTGGAAGCTAGACTTCGGCCTCCCTCTTGGGCCAATCATGTTGGGAGTCGTCACTGCCATTGGTGGCGGCCTGATTCGCGACGTGCTTGCAGGGCGGCAGAACCTTCTGATGAAGCGCGAACTCTACGCCATTCCGGTTCTGCTCGGTTGCTCAGTCTTCACGGTGATCCTTCAGTACTTCCCCGAGCACGCGTTTGAAGGCGGCGTCGCCTGCGTAGTGGGCATCTTTGGGCTCCGCGCCGCAGCCATCAAATGGAAGCTGACCGTCCCCGATTGGCTCGCAACAAAAACCAAGGACGAGAGCTAGGAACTAAGTCGCATGCAGATGGACTAGTGAACCCGGCAGGTCCTGTCTGCGTCGCCACTACATGCTATACTGTGTGCATGCCGCGGTCCCGAGCAGACGACTACGAGAAGCGCCGCCAGGCGCGGGCACGCCGTGGCGATTGGTCGGTCCGCGTCGTCCGGAGCGCCGAGGAAGCGCAAGAGCTCGATGCAGAGGAGGCGGCACAGAGCTCCCCGGAGGACCGCTTCTTCAAGGTGTTTGAGCTATCCGCTCGCTTCTATGGATGGAAGACGACACTTCCGCGCCAGGCCTGGCCGGTCCATCGAATGACCTTCGGTGGCAATGAGGGCCAGGAAATTGAGTGACAGGCCGCCACCGGGTTCCTTGCCCCTGGATTTGGTCGATTTCGTGGAGGCTCTGAACGACAACGGCGCCAAGTTCCTCATCGTGGGCGGGCACGCCGTCGGGTTCCACGGTCATGCGCGCGCCACCGAAGACTTCGACGTTTGGATCGGCAGTGACCGAGAGAACATCGACGCCGTTGCGGAGGCGCTTCGTGCCTTTCAGGCGCCTGCTTCCGTGGCCCGGGCGGTTCGAGATCTGGGACCTGGAGAGTTCGTGCGTTTTGGACAGCCGCCGGTGCGAATCGACATCCTCCAAACGGTTGACGGCCTGAACGACTTCGACGCTTGTTGGATGCGGCGGGAGAGCTTTGAGCGCGAGGGCCTGGTGTTCCCGGTGATCGAGCTCGGGGATCTGCTGCACAACAAGAGCGCCGCGGGTCGACCGCAGGACATGGTGGACGTGGAGCATCTCGACCGTGTCCGCCGCAAGGAGCGCTGAGCTTGGCCCCAGAAAAGATCCGGCCGTGCACGCATCCCATTTCACTCGCCCAGCGGCGAGCTCTTCGCATGGCGTCGTTCTTCTTTGCTCACACTACTTCCTGATGGTCACCGTGACCGACTTGACGTGACCGGTGAACTCGGAGTCCTCGATGCTCTTGAATAGGGGCACGACCACGGTTCCGTCGTCTTTGCCGACGTCCGCTGTCTCATCTGCGGAGAAGACATTGGGCTGGGTCTTCTCGATCCGGCCTTCCGCCACCTTTGTGTCGTTCACGAAGATCGTAGCGACGCCGCCCTTGCCGAAGCCGTCCCCGTCATACTCGAAGTCGAGCTTGATGGTCGCGCTCTTCCCTGGGAGCGGCTTCGGAGCTTGGACGGTGTACGAGTCGAGACCGAACCAGTTGTACGTGTAGGTCGGCTTGCCCTTATCCATGTAGAGAGCCCAGCCGCCGAACTTGCCGCCCTGGGCAAGGATGACACCGCGGTCTTTGCCCGAGAGCTCGACGTCGGCCTCTATCGTCAGAGACGTGTTCTTCACGTTCAGGAACGTGTTCTCCGTGATGCCCTCCATGCCTTCGGTCAGGGTGAGGGTCGTCCGGTCGCCCATCAGATCGGGCCGGCCCGCGCGCTTCGCGTTGAAGCGTTCATAGCTTCGGTCGTCGAGCGGGTAGACGCTGTTCGCGATGGCTTCCTTGTCGAACAGCGCCTGCATCTCTTTGAGCTTCTCGGGGTGCTCCTTCGACAGGTCGTTAAAGAGGCTGAAGTCCGCGCGCGTGTCGTAGAGCTCCCAGACATCTTCCTCCAGCGGTCGGAAAGGCTCGTTCCGCCAAGGGGCCCTGTGATTGACCCGAGCAAGCCAGCCGTCGTGGTAGATGGCGCGGTTGCCGAACATCTCGAAGTACTGGGTCTTGTGCCGGTCCTCGGCGTCCGCGTCATCGAGGCAATAGAGCATGCTGACGCCATCCATCGGCCGCTGTTCGACTCCGTTGATGACCTTGGGCGTCGGCAGCTTGGCCGCCTCGAGAAGCGTCGGTGCGACGTCGTTGACATGATGCCACTGCGCACGAATCTCGCCCTTGGACTGAAAACCCTGCGGCCAGTGCATCACCATGCCATTGCGGGTTCCGCCATAGTCGCCGGCGACCTGCTTGGCGTACATGAAGGGCGAGTCCGTCGCGACGGCCCAGCCGGCAGCCATGTGCGGGAACGAGTCCGGTCCTCCCCAGTCGTCGGCCCTGGCCAGCATGCTGTCGATCGTCTCGACGCCGAAGATGCCGTTGAGGTGCACCAGCTCGTTGAACGTCCCGGTGAGGCCACCTTCGGCGCTCGAGCCGTTGTCGCCCATGATGTAGACGAAGAGGGTGTTGTCGAGCTCGCCAATCTCATCGATGGCGTCGACGAGTCGGCCCACCTCATGGTCGGTTTGCTCGGTGAACGCGGCGAAAACCTCCATTTGAAGGGCAAAGAGCCGCTGCTCCTTTTCCGTCAGGTCGTCCCAGGTCTGGATGTCAGGCGGGAGTGGAGTCAGCTTGGTGTCCTTGGGAACGAGCCCCATGGCCTTCTGCCTCTCGAGCGTCGCTTCACGTAGCTTGTCCCAGCCATCGCTGAACTTGCCCTTGTACTTCTTGATCCACTCCTTGCCGACGTGGTGCGGCGCGTGCACGGCGCCGGTCGCGTAGTACACCATGAATGGCTTGTCTGGCGTCAGGGCCTGCTGATACTTCACCCAGTTGATCGCCTGGTCGGTCATGTCCGTGGTGAAGTGATAGCCCTCGGTCTTCGGCGTCGGAATCCTAGTGACGCCGTCGAAGATCACCGGGTCCCATTGATTGGTTTCGCCGCCGATGAAGCCATAGAACTTGTCGAAGCCCTGATGGGTGGGCCACCGGTCGTAAGGCCCCGAGACCGAGACCTCCCAGGGCGCGGTTTCGTGCCACTTTCCGAAGGCGCTGGTGCTGTAGCCGTTCTGGCGAAGGATTTCGGCGACCGGAACCACGTCGGGTGGGATCTGGCCACGGTTGCCCGGGAAGCCCGTGGCGATTTCCATCACCGAACCCACGTTGGTGGCGTGGTGATTGCGACCCGACTTCAGCGACGCTCGGGTCGGCGAGCAAAGCGCGGTGGTGTGGAACTGGTTGAAGCGGATGCCCTCGTCGGCGAGGCGACTCAAGGTGGGCGTCTTGATGACGCCACCAAAGGTTTCGGTTGCGCCGAAGCCAATGTCGTCGACCAGCACGATCACGACGTTGGGCGCGCCCTCGGGGGCGTTGACCTCAAAGGGCGGCGGAGCCTTTGCCTTCCTCGCGTCGAGCTCGGTGATCGGCGTGTACTTGGGCGGGACAATCGGCAGGACAGTGCGATCGATTTCGCCGTCGGCTGTCGCCAGCTCGGGTTTCTCAACCTCGGCAGGGGTCTCAGCAGGCGCCTCCTTGGGGGCCTCTTTGCTTTGGCAACCGAATGCCAGAGCGACCCCGAGCGCGGTCGCGATCCACAATGCCTTGCTTTGCGTCATATCCTTCTTCTCCTTATTGCATCCGCGCTAGTAGTCGGAGCCTAGCCTAGCCTGGACTGTCTGAAGCGCACCAAGAACCCTTGCCTGCATGCCGATGCAGCGGTCGCTTCCTCTCAACGCAAGCCCAAACGCCTCAAGCGCCGCTGCATGTAAGGGATCACTTCGTCCTCGAACCAGGGGTTGCGAACGAGCCAACGTTGATTGCGGGGCGAAGGGTGCGGCATCGGGATCGATCCTGGCGTGAAGGACCGCCAGTTGATCACGGTGTCGGTGAGCTTCTTGCTCGCTCTGTCGCCGAGATACCGAGCCTGCGCGTATCGCCCGAACAGCAGGTAGAGCTCGATATTCGGCAAGGCGCTGAGCAGTCGTTCGTGCCAGAGCGGTGCGCATTCTGGACGAGGCGGGAGGTCGGCACCCTTGCTCGTCCCCGGAAAGCAAAACCCCATCGGCACCAACGCGAATGAGTTTGGGTCGTAGAACGTGTCACGATCGACGCCCAGCCAGGTGCGTAAGCGGTCGCCACTCGGGTCGTCCCAAGGGATGCCCGTCTCGTGAACCTTTCGGCCCGGGGCCTGTCCGATGATCACGACACGGGCCTTTGACCCAGCCTGGACGATCGGTCGAGGCCCCGCAGGTAGATGCTGTGCGCATACGGTGCACCCGCGAACCTCGGTGAGAAGTGGTCCAAGTGGCAGGCGCGCCATTGCAAGAGCCTAACACGCCGGGCGAGCCACTCGTGGCGCGCGCGTTCAGCCAAATCCTATCGCTTCACGGCAGTCAGGAGCTGCTCGACGCCGGGTCGCGTCTTGTAGTCTCGAGCGACATGAGCCCAGGCGACCTTGCCGTCTCGAACGAGGAAGACGGCCGGCACCGCCATTTTGTGGTGGTCTTTGCCCGACCATTTTTCGATCTCGTGTCCGTACTTCGCGAGGCGCGCTACGCCGGCCGTGTCGAGTTGAAGCACTACGTTGAACGCCTCATGGGCTTTCAAGTCCGGGTCGGAGAGCACGGGGAAGGGGACCTCATAGGCCTTCCGCGTGACTGCAGCAGCGTCCGGCCGGTCGACGCTGATCGCAACGAGCGAAACGCCCAGCGCCTTGAAGCCGTCGTACGACTGGCTGAGCTCGCGGATCTGGAAGTTGCAGTAAGGGCACCAGCCTCCGCGGTAGAACACCACCAGGGTGTCCGCGTGGTTGATCCTGGTGGAGGAGAACGTCTCGCCCCTGAAGTCCTGTATCTCAAACGGTGGAACTGCTGCGCCGACGGCCAACCCCAAACCGTCTTCTCGAGTTCCGAGCGCCTCGTCCGCAGTCTCCGCAAGCGGCTTCGGACTCGACGCCTCGAAGGTCGGGGCCGAGGGCTGCGTGCGCGGCTCGCAAGCGAACAGGAGCGGAACTACGAGAAGCAAACGGAAAACCAAATGCATGACAAACCTCCGACGACACGTCCACCATAGTCGGCGACCACAGCATGTACGAGTGCTGCATTTCGCGGTGGGCGCGCGGGGTAGCCCACCTATGTGTCTGACAAGCCCGACGGAGCTTTCGACCTCGTCGTCGTCATGCTGGAGAACCGGTCCTTCGACCATCCCTGTGGCTATGCACTTGGCGCCACCGGCTGAATTTCCTCGACCGGAATCGCCCGTTTCCCAATTAGCGTGAAACTCTTGGCCTCAAGCCTTCGTGTTTATTCAAGTGTGCGAGGATGAGGACCATGTTTCTGGTGGTCGGATTCCCGGAGTTGCTCAGCATTCGCATGATGCTCTTCTTGGGTATGCGGACTTCTCGGCTGAGTTGATCGAAGCCGAGGGTCGCGTTGATGTCGGGATCGATTCGCTCCGGATCGACTTTCCCGAAAAACGCATTGTACGCGAGGCGCGCTAGTGCGTCGGTCATGAGGATGTCCAGGTCGACTTGTTTCCCGACATCGGGAGGCGCCCCAAGCTCCCCTCGGAGTCTCTTCAAGCGGTCGAGGTAGTAGTCCTGCGGGTCCAGCCCATCGAGGTGAATGTCCGCGATCGCACGAAGCAGATCGTCGACCTTGCTCTGATCAGTCCATGCTGGTTGAAAACGACTCTGCGGGTACAGATCAGCAATGAGCCCGGTGGCCGTGATCCGCACACCGTCCACCGTCAGGCGGCCGTGGGCCTGAAGCGCCTCCATCCGATGTCGAAGCTCTAGCTGCACGGGGCTCTCGTCGGCCTGCGCTACGCTTGGATTCGGAATCCCGAGGCAGAGCGCAGCGAGTAGAAGCAGTGCGAGGCGGTAGTTGCGGAACATCAACGTGTCCTCTAGCTAGGTGCACCTAGGGCTCGGAACAAGAGTACCCGAAAATGACCCTTCGTTGGTGAACATCCACTACGTTCCGTCCTAGGACTACGAGTATCCACGATAGGAGAAATCGAATGAGCGACCAGAACACCGTCGACCAGCTCGCCGCGCTCTTCGAGCAAACCGGCGAAGCCCATCACGAGGCGTTTCGAGAATCGGACGGTGAGGATCCCGAATGGCCGATCTGGTACGCAGAGCATCTGCAGGATCGCCTAGAGCCGTTCTTGGCCGCCCCGCTGACACGGAGCCGGTTGGTCTTCTGCTTGATCGGAGCAGACGACGAGCACCGCGCCACGGAATCGGACACCCCGTGGCCCGAATACTACGCACGCCGCTTTCTCGAATGCCTCGGTCCAGCCGAGGAGCCGAAAGAGGATCGTTTGGCGCTGTACTACTTCGACGGCTGCCCGTTTTGCGTTCGGGTGCTCCGGGCGATCGACACGCTCCGCCTCGACGTCGAGCTACGCAACATCTACCAGAACGCCCACCACCTAGCGGAGCTCCGTGACGCGCGCAGCCGGACGACCGTGCCCGTGCTGCGAATCAAGAGCCCGAGCGGCGAAGAGCGCTGGATGCCGGAGTCGGCTGACATCGTGCGCTACCTGCAGGCCAGCTACGGCCAAGCGGCCGCCTGAACTCCAAGCTCTCCATGAGCTCCGGCTGCCCGCGGTAGTGTTTCTCTTGCGGATCTACGCAGTTGGTTCCAGGTAATCTAGGTGCGCGATCGGTTTCTCGACAGTTCTTTCCTAGGGTATACGTCGCTCGGCTACCGTTGGCGGCCTCACCCGAGCATCGATGCCGATCTCACAGGCCGAACGGCATTGGTCACGGGAGCAACATCCGGCCTTGGTATGGTCACCGCGAAGGAGTTGGCGGCCCTTGGCGCATCTGTGCAGATCGTGGGGCGAAACCGAGAGAAAACCGAACAGGTCGCAAAGGCTATCGCCGACAAGACCGGTAACGACACCGTGCGGGTGGAGGTCGCAGACCTCAGTTTGATGTCCGACGTGCGAGCGCTCGCTGGCCGAATCGAAGGCCCGATTCACGTCCTCGTGAACAACGCCGGGGTTCTGCTGCCTACTCGCACCGAGACGGCTGAGGGCATCGAAACCACGTTTGCAACGAACCTTCTCGGACACTTCTTGCTTACGAACTTGCTGGTGCCCCAACTCCCAGCGTCTGCGCGGATCATCAATGTCTCTTCGGGTGGAATGTACGCTCAGCGCATCTCGGTGAACGACCTGCAGAACGCGCGGGGTAGGTATGACGGGGCGAAGGCCTACGCCCGGACAAAGCGGGGCCAGGTCATCTTGACCGAACTATGGGCCGGAGCGCTCGCCTCGCGCGGCGTTGTCGTGCACGCCATGCATCCCGGATGGGCGGATACGCCGGGAGTTTCGACGTCTCTCCCACGCTTCTACAAGCTCACGAAGCCGCTCTTGCGAAGCCCTGCGCAAGGTGCAGATACCATCGTCTGGCTTTGCGCCGCGAACGAGCCTGGACGAAGCACGGGCAAGTTCTGGCACGACCGAACACCACGCCCAACCCATCGATTTGCCAGAACTCGCGAAACCGCCGAGGAGCGAGAGGCCTTGTGGTCTGAGCTCTGCCGCTACAGCGGATGGTCAGGTACTCTCAAGTCGCTCGCAGATGATCGTCAAGCGAAGCTCACATGAGGTGCGTTTGCAGGCGGTCGAGGTCTCATCGACTTCGGCCGGCAGAAACGGTAAAGGTGACCGCAGAGTGTCGGTTTTTCCGGTCCGCATAGTGATGAATTACGCCTCTTCCAGGTTGTAAAGTCAGCCCTATGAAGGGGTAGATGGAGGATTTCATGGGCCAAAGCACAGCGTCCCAACCGATTCCAGGGTCGCATGGACAACAAGCGATAGAGCGAGATCACAGTCCTTTCCCGACCCGTGAGGAGCTCATCCAGCGGGCCCGGGACCTCGCGCCAACGCTCCGAGAGCGCGCCGGCGTGGCTGCGAAGCTCCGGCGAATGCCACAGGAGACGATGGACGATTTCCACCGACTGGGGTTCTTCAAGGTCGTGCAGCCGAAACGATATGGCGGCTATGAGATGGATCCGTCGATCATCTTCGACCTCCAGCTCGAGCTGGGCCGTGGCTGTGCGTCGAGTGCGTGGGTGTATGGGGTGCTCAACGTGCACACCTGGCAGCTCGCGCTGTTCGCGCCCGAAGCGCAAGACGAGGTTTGGAAGGACGCCCCCGCCACTTTGATTTCCTCTTCCTACATGCCAGTCGCCGAGACAGAGTGGGTCGACGGTGGTGTGAAGCTGAGTGGTCAGTGGTCGTTCTCGAGCGGTTGCGATTACGCCGAATGGGCCTTCCTTGGCGGGTTTGTGCCGACCGAAGAGGGCAAGGCTCCCGACATGCGAACGTTCATGGTGCCGCGGTGCGACTACGAGATCATCGACAACTGGCATACGTCGGGGCTTCGCGGCTCCGGCAGCAAGGATGTCGTTGTCGAGGACGTCTTCGTTCCGGAGCACCGTATGCACAAATTCTCCGACGGTTTCCGACAGGACAACCCTGGCAACGAGGTGAATTCGTCGCCCGTCTATCGATATCCGTTTGGTCAGATCCACGTCCGCTCGGTTTCGACCCCTGCGGTAGGCGCCGCGTTTGGCGCCCTCGATGCCTATGTCGACTACATGAAGAGCAAGGTCTCTCAGGCGACCGGCGGCAAAGCCAAGGACTCTTTCACGAATAGCGTCACTGCGTCCGATGCATCGGCGTTGCTCGATCGCGAGGTCTTGGTTCTTCGACGGAACTTCCAGGAAATGTTCTCGTATCTCGACAAGGGCGAAAAGATTCCCGTCGAACGCCGAGTCCGATTTCGCAACGATTCCGCAAGAGCCGTCGACGCAGCTACGCAGGTGGTTGAGAAGCTATTCCTGACCTGCGGTGCACGGGCGGCATTCGAAGATCACCCGCTGAACCGTCACTTCCAAGACGTTCACGCGATTCGCCTCCACCATGCCAACGGTACGGAAGGCCCAGCGGCGAACTTCGGGGGAGTGCTCTTCGGAGCGAAGAACACAGACTTCTTTATTTGAGCAAGTCCGTCGGGGCCGCCGTTTCGCATATCGCGAGCTAGAGGTCGCAGCCCGTGACGAGCTCACCGCTTCAGGGCGTCCTCCATCCGTCCGCCATAGTCCCAAGAGGCGATCCGCGAGGGTTGCAGGCGAACGACGAGCTCTTCTTCAGCGCGAGCGAGCAGAAAGCGTCCGAGGCTAGAGTCGCTCGAGCCAAGGTACCGATCGAGGAGACGCTCGAGCAGGGCACCCGCACCCTCCGGCTCCAGGGAGGCGATCGCTCGTCCCCGTACGCCGCGGTAAGGGGGCTCGTTCGGTGCGATCTCGAAGGCGCACCGGGGATCCGCCTTCAGGCGGTTTGCGATCCGCGCGTCCCGGTGGACTGCGGCGAGGAGTTCATCATCTTCGGGTAAGAACCAGAGCGATAGGATGACAGGAAACCCGGAGTCGGCGTTCGCTGCGAGCCGCATGGGAATACGTGCCTCAGCGAGGAACTGTCGGATCTCGGATCCCGTCCATGGACCGGTGCGTCGAATCGGCGAGGAGGGCGCTGAGCTCATGACCGCGATTCTAGCCTGTGGAGCCCATTGAGTCGCGCGCCGAAAACGGCATTGCTCATGCGCTTGATGGCGCGCTGCTTCCCCAACTTACTATTGCGATGATCTAAGCTGGTACCATGGCCCGACCCGACTTCGTTGGTTACACGCCAAGCGGGCTACGTGAACCAATACGCCCAAGCGATGAACACGAACTGAAAGGGAAGTCGCAACCAGAGCGCCCAACGCGGGATCGGCTTCTTCGGGTCGAGCGAGATGTTGTGCGTGAGCATGTAGATGTTGGCCGGGAACACCGCGACGTAGAGCGCGATCAAGCCCCAGGCGGCCCAAGCTCGCGTCTCTGGAATCAAGAGCCCGACCCCGCCGACGATTTCGAAAAACCCACTGATGTATACGAGCCCGAGCGGCGCCGGCAGGAACTTGGGAATGATCCGCACGAAAGGCTTGGGCCGAACGAAGTGAAGCACACCGATTCCAACCATGAAGATTGCGAGGCCCCAGAGGGCGATCAACTCAGTCGGCATCACCAGCAGCCTTGTACTGCAGTCCTAGGTCCCACGATAGCGTCCGCACAGCCTCGATTGACGGTATGCGCTAGACGTGGGCTCTTGAATTCCAGGTTGGCGGAGTCGCCTCGACCATTCGCTGGGTGTGCGGTCAGTGCGGGTTGGGGATCAACAGATAAGCGCACCCGCAATGCCCCCACGCCGCTCGGCGGGGTCTCTACTTCAGGTGCTTGGCTCTGAGGGGTCGTCCCCATCGCTCGGGCAGTAGGTGCTTGGCTCTGAGGGGTCGTCCCCATCACCCTGGGCAGTATGCAGATGCCTCAGCACTTCCGACAGCCGCGAATGCGAAGACGGCGACGAGAGCGAGGGCGCGAATCAGTGTCTGTGCGAGCATGAGGAAAAGCTAGAGCCCTCCCTCGAGGTGCACAAGCCCGCACTCGACAAAGGGTGTTTGAGTTTACTATCCCCGGAGTCGACAGGACGCGCAGTTCTGCAAGATTCACCGTCCGCCGCGGGAGAGTCATGGAGACCCAAAGGAATGAGTAGACGCGTGGTCATTGCCGGGCTCGGTGATACGGGCCTACTGGT
>JBGUEF010000068.1:0-12343 GCA_041821485.1 Deltaproteobacteria bacterium | reverse complement strand
ACCATGCTCGGCGCATTCGTGGTGCCGCTGTCATTGATGCTCTTCCTCGCATCGGGTCTCGGCAGCAGCTACGCACCGGTCTCCCCCAAAGTCCAGTCCGCCATGTTGACGCTCCACATCGGCGCCAACGTCGTCGGTTTGGTCGCGTTCGCCCTCGCATTTGCGGCGGCGGTTGCGTACATGCTGCAAGAACGGTTGCTGCGTCGCCGTCAGCTCAGCGGGGCCTTTCAACGACTACCGTCTCTAGATGTCCTCGACACGATGGGGCTGCGAGCCGTGTTGGTGGGCTTCCCGCTCCTGACGTTCGGCATGATCACGGGTACGTTCTGGTTGCTGCGCTCCGGCGGGTCGGAGTTCTATGTGAGCCAAGCACTCGGTCTCGTCGCCTGGGCAATCTTCGCAAGCGTGATCGTCCTACGCGTGGCGGCCGGATGGCAAGGGCGGAAGGCCGCACTCGGCACGATGATGGGGTTCTTGTTCACGCTTCTGGTGTTGGCTGGGTATGCCTTGCGAGCCGTGGGTGGGAGTACATGATGCGCGACTTCGTCGTCGTCGGGCTCTCTCACCGAACCGCCCCCGTTGAAGTCCGTGAGCACCTCGCCGTCGCTCCTGATCGCCTCGAGCAAGAACTCCGTGAAATCGCCGCCATCGGACCGCTCGACGAGGCTCTCTTGATTTCAACTTGCAATCGAGTCGAGCTGTACGCAACCAGCGCGAACCCCATCGAAGCCTCGCAAATCGCGAAGGATGCCCTCGCCAAGCGCCTCCCGGACAATGCGACCGCCGCCGTGCTCTACCAACAGCGTGGCATCGACGTGGTCCGGCACGTCTTCCGGGTCGCTTCGAGCCTGGACTCTCTAGTCGTGGGCGAGCCCCAGATCCTCGGCCAGGTCAAAGAGGCGTTCGATGCCGCAAGAGGAGCGGGCACGATGGGCACCCTGCTCGGCCGTTGCTTCACCCAAGCCTTTGCGACCGCGAAGCGAGTCCGGAACGAAACCGGCATCGCTGAAGGCACGGTGAGCGTCAGCTCGATCGCGTGCGAGTTGGCCAAGAAGATCTTCGGCAACCTGGAGGGTCGCCGAACGCTCCTGATTGGCGCCGGAGAGATGGGAGAGTCCGCTGCGAGGAGTCTCCTGCAAACCGGAACGAACCTCCATGTGATCAACCGCAGCGAGGAGCGAGCGCGCAGCCTTGCCGAATCGTGTGGCGGCCGAGCGATCCCCTATGAGCGACTCAGCATGGAGCTCGCCGATGCCGACGTCGTCATCGCGTCCACGGCAAGCCCGAAATTCATTCTCACGCCGGAGCTGATGAAATCAGTGGTTCGATCTCGGCGCCATCGGCCCTTGTTCATCATCGACATCGCCGTTCCGCGCGACGTCGACCCGCGTGTCGGCAGCATGGACAACGTGTTCGTCTACGACGTAGACGATCTCCAACAGGTTGCAGAAGAAAACCTCGCCGTCCGCGCTCGGGAAGCAGCCCTGGCCGAGAGCATCGTCGAGGAGGAGCTCGATGCGTTTCTGAGTTGGCGTCGTTCGCTCGAGCTCGCCCCGACGATCGTCGCACTCCGAAAGCGATTTGGGCAGATCGCGGACGACGAGCTTCAGCGCGCCTTGCCCCGCCTCGAAGGCGCAAGCCAGTCCGATCGCGCCGTGCTGGAAGCGATGGGACGCTCACTGGTGAACAAGCTGCTTCACCAGCCGCTGACACAGCTCAAAGCGGGCGCCGGCGAACCGGATGGAGCACTCCTCATCGATGCGATCCGCCGGCTGTTCGCGATATCCGAGGAACCGCCTGCGGAGCAGGAGCCCTCGACCGAAGCCGGCACAGAAGCCACGGTCACCCACTTGGCCACCGCAGCATCGAGGTCGACAGGCGAATCGAAGTGAAACTACGCATTGCAACACGCGCGAGCAATCTTGCCCTCGTCCAGACCCGTTGGGTGGGCGAGCAGATACGGCGCCATTTCCCTGAGCTCACGATCGAGGAAGTCCACGTTCGCACCCAGGGCGACCGCATCCAAGACCGCCCTCTCGCCGAAGTCGGCGGCAAGGGGCTTTTCGTGAGCGAAGTGGAGGCGGTGGTCGTGCGCGGCGACGCGGACTTCGCCGTCCACTCATTGAAAGACGTCCCTGGCGACGTTCCGCTCGCCGAGGGGATGGGGATCCTGAGCGTGCCTGTTCGCGAAGACCCACGCGACGTCCTGGTGACGGTCGACGGCACCGACCTTGCGTCATTGAAGCGGGGCGCCAGGGTCGGCACGACGTCCCGCCGTCGCATGGTGCAACTTCAGCGTCAGCGTCCCGATCTCGGCTTCGTCCCGCTTCGCGGCAACATCGAAACGCGCATTCGCAAGCTCCACGAGGGCCAATGCGACGCGATCGTCCTGGCGGCGGCCGGCCTTGCCCGCACGGGCGTGCTCGATCAAACGCCCCACTCTCTTCTTCCGCCTGACATTTGCCTGCCGGCCGTCGGGCAGGGAGCGCTCGCGATCGAGGGCGCGCTCAGCAACAAGTCGCTGCTCGAGAAGCTCAAGGCGATCGAAGATCCGACCGCGCGCATCCAGATCACCGCGGAGCGAGCGATGCTTCAGAAGCTGGAGGGCAACTGCCACTCGTCGATCGCGGGCCACGCGAGTGCTGAGGCGGGCAGACTCAAGCTCGAAGCAATGGTGGCCTCGTACGATGGCGACCAAATGCTCTCGGCCACATCGGACACCTACCTCGATCTCAGCTCTGCCGATGCAATCGAGCTGGCGCATCAGTTGGGCGAAGAGGTTGCGGACCATCTGCTGTCGCAGGGTGCCCGCGATTTGATCCGCCAGGCCGAGTTGGCCGCGGTGCAGAATCAGTTGATCAGCAACTGAGCGTCAGACAACGGCGCGTAGCCGAGGATCCGGCGCACCCCAGTGATCGATTGCTGGAGCCACTCATCTCCGCAGCCGCGGCCCACGCTCGCGACGTAGACGGTTTCACCATCCAGGTACACCTCGCGGACATCGACGCTCTGCCCTTCGATTGCGCCTGGCAACCGTCCGTTGAAGGACGGGGAGCTCATCAACGGCGCGACCGCACTGAGCGCTTCACAGACTGAGCGTTCACCAGCGCCAGCAACCAGCAGTCCGTTGTCGATGGCGACGACCACCGCGTCGAGCTGCCCCTGTGAGCGTGAGTGCTCGAGCTGAAGGCACAATGCCCGGTACGGATCCTGACTTCGGCGTATGCGGCGTTCGTTCATGGGGGCTCCCTGACAGATGTAGGTGTATGTAGCCTATTCCCCTACGCAGCAAGGGGCAAAGATTCTACAGAATCCAGTGATTTCCACGAGATCGACACCCCGTGCAGGGCTGCTAGAGTCGCGCTGCAATGAGTCTCGCGGACGTGCTGAGCAGTCACCGCGTGGTGGTGACCGTCGGCAGCGGCGGTGTCGGAAAAACCACGACAGCGGCAGCAATGGCCGTCCATGCCGCGATGGAGGGCCGCAAAGTCCTCTGTCTGACGATCGACCCGGCCCGGCGCCTCGCCAATAGCCTCGGGCTCGACGAGATGAGGACCAGCGAGCAGGACGTTCCCCGCTCGCTCTTCCAAAGCAACGGTCTCGAATGTAACGGGGCGCTCTCGGCGATGATGCTCGACACGAAGCGCACCTTCGATGGGCTGGTCGAAAAGTACGCGTCCGACGAGGAGTCGCGCGACCGCATCCTCAACAACCAGATCTATCAGTACGTCGCGAGCTCACTCGCAGGAACGCAAGAGTACATGGCGATGGAGAAGCTACACGAGGTTCGCAAGGACCCGAAGTGGGACCTCATCGTGCTCGACACGCCTCCGACGTCGAGCGCGATCGACTTCCTCACGGCGCCCGAGCGACTCATCGACGCAATCGACTCGCCGGCGATGCGCTGGTTTCTGCAAGTCTTCGAGGGCGCCGGCAAAGAAGCGTTTGGCTTGGTGGGCCGCGGCGCAACCGTGCTGCTGAAAGGGATTGGCAAGATCACCGGCCTCGAGTTCTTGGAGCAAGTGGCCGAGTTCGTGAGTGGGATCAACGACCTGTTCGGTGGCTTCAAAGAAAGGGCAGAACAGGTCTCTGACGCCTTGCGGAGTCCGGAAGTCGCGTTCGTCTTGGTGACGAGCCCTGACCCGCTGGCGATCGGAGAGGCACGATTCTTCAGCGAGAAGCTGCAGGATGCGGGAATGCACCGCGAGGGGATCATTGTTAACCAGGTGCATTCGCTCATCGAGGAGCCCTCGATCTCCGTCGAAGATCAGGTGACGGCGTTGCGCGATGTACTTCCGGAATCGCTCGATGCAGCGGATATCCATCCGCGCCTCAGCGAGGCCCTTCAGGCCGAACGGGGCTGGGCCATCGCGGATCGCGCTCAGGTCGATCGATTGGGCGAGCGAGTCGGTGCAGATGCCCTTATTGTGGAGGTTCCTGCATTCGATCAAGATGTCCACGACCTCGCAGCACTTGCGAGAGTGGCTTCGTACCTCACCGTAGCCGTCTGAGCCGAAACCATGCCGACCCATTCCCCAGCCACATGGAGCGCGATCATCCTCGCGGCGGGCGAAGGCACGCGCATGAAGAGCAGCCGGCCCAAGGTCCTGCACGAGATCGCGGGTCGGCCGTTGGTGTCCTGGGTGGTGCAGACCGCGCTCGATGCCGGAGCGGCACGCTGTCTGGTAGTGGTTGGTCACGGGAGAGGCGACGTCGAGAAGGAGCTCGTCGCCCAGTTCGGCGAGCGGGTCGAGATGGTGCTTCAGCCGGAACAACGCGGCACGGGCGACGCTGTCCGATGTGCGATGGAGGCTGACCGAGCGCTAGAAGGCCGCCTGGTCGTGCTCTACGGCGACTGTCCGCTGATTCCGGTCGGGCTCCTCGACGATCTCGTTGGCCATTCGGATCGAGCCGGCGCGGAGCTCGGGCTGGTCACCGCCACCTTGGCAGATCCAAGCGGCTACGGCCGAATCGTCCGCAACGGCGCCGGTGACGTGCAACGGATCGTAGAGGAGCGGGATTGCTCGGACGCAGAGCGGGGGCTCCAAGAAGTCAATCCGGGGCTTTACGCAATGCGTGCGGACTTCTTGCGGGAGGCGATCGCCCAGCTGACACCCGACAACGCACAAGGTCAGCTCTACTTGACGGATGTCGTCGAGCTGGCCGCCAACGGGGGCAAAGTGGTAGATCTCAAAGGCGACATGGCTGACCTAACGGGCGTGAACGATCAAAAAGACCTCGCCGTCGCCGCAGCGACGCGCCGGCGACGCATGGCCGAGGATCTGGCAAGCCGCGGCGTCGGGGTGACCGATCTCGACACGCTCTATGTCGACGCGGAATGCAAGGTGGAGCCCGGCGCGACGCTAGGGGCGAACGTGCATCTGCGCGGGCGATGCGTCGTTCGAGCCGGTGCGGACATCGACGTCGGTTGCGTACTCACCAATGTCGTCGTGGACAAAGATGCGAAGGTCCTGCCGTACACGGTGGCTGCGGATTCGACGATCGGTGAAGGCGCTCAAGTCGGCCCATTCAGCCACCTGCGCCCACAGACCGAGCTCGGACCACGAAGCAAGGTCGGGAATTTCTCGGAAACGAAGAAGACGACCCTCGGAGAGGGCTCGAAGGTGAACCACCTTTCTTACGTCGGAGACGGCGTCATCGGCGAAGGCGTCAACATCGGCGCCGGGACGATCTTCTGCAACTACGACGGCGAGCAGAAGCACACGACTGTGCTCGAAGACGGCGTTTTCATCGGCAGCGACACTCAGCTCATCGCGCCCGTGACCATCAAAAAGGGCGCTTACGTCGCGAGCGGGACAACCGTCACCCGAGACGTCCCGGAAGGGGCCCTGGCCGTATCCCGAACGAAACAAGAAAACAAAGAAGGCTACGTGGCTCGTCTTCGAGCGCGCCTTCGCCGCAACAAGAAGCCCTAACCGCGGCTAGGCAGGGTTGCCTCAGAACGTGACTTTGAAGTTTCCGCCGCCCGGGCTGACGCTGAAGTCGAAGTCCGGACCTTCTTCAGTGCGCTGGTAGTACTGGCTGGAGCAAGCGATGCCTCGGTAGGCCTCGTACGCCTCGATCGAGCTGCGCGGCGCGGTAGCTGTTTGGACCCCGGCCAGGAGGGGCGGAGCGACGTAAATCGCTGCGGTGAGGCCGCGGCTCGCGCCGGTCCACTGTGTGGCCTTGATGGTGCCGCCAACGACGCCGTAGGTGAGGGAGCCAACGATGCCCATCGGACCGCCCATGAACTCTTGGACGGAGGAGGCCTTCTTGAGAGTCTGTGTCGCATAGAGAAGCTTGGCACGGCGCGCCTCTTCCGTGCTGTCATCCATACGTCGAATGCGCTTGGCGCCCCACACGTCCGGCGCGGGGATGATGGCGTGAGTAAGCCCGATGAAGTAGGCGCCGCCAGCGAGGTAGGCCCAGCCAAACTTGTCGGCGTTGTTGCTGTCTCTCGCAGCGTTGATAGCGGCGTAGGTCATGCCGCCGCCCCCGGCGAGCCAGAGGCTCATCCAGACGTACCGCCAGCGGGTGGCCTGGGGCTTACCGTCGTCCATCTTCCCCTGGATATACCGGGTGCGGTACCGCACCTCGTCATCGGTCAGCTCCTCGATGCAGCTAAACGCATCCTGTGCGTCGGCCGCTCTCGGAGGCGCCAGGAGAGTGAAAGCGATCGCGCAGGTGAGGACCATCGCGACGCGTTGAAATGCAGAATTCCGTTTTCGATGATGTTCAGCCACAACCTACCCCTGTTTGCCAGGTGGCCGGGATAGTACGCAAAACCTCCCCGAACTGCGATAGTGATTCGCATAATCAGCCACTTTTTTCTGGGGTGGCACCCATCGGCACTTGTAGCGATCCAGTCTGACTAGACACTTCCTGCAGCCTCTACCGGGCTCCCTCGACGGACCGGCTGCCTCGACGGACCGGATCGGGGCGGTATGCTGAGGGGGTGGATAACGTTCTTTTTAAGGTCCTTATTACCGTCGCTGCACTCTCGGTGCTCATCATCATTCACGAGGGGGGGCATTACCTGGCCGCACGGGCATTCGGCATGCGGGTCCTCAAATACAGCATCGGATTTGGACCGACATTGTTTCGGTACCAGCCCAAGGGCAGTCCCACAGTCTTCCAAGTCGCGGTGATTCCGTTCCTCGCCTACGTGCAGATCGCAGGGATGAACCCGAACGAGGAGGTCGACCCCGACGACCCCGAGCTCTACCCAAACAAGAGCCTGTTCGCACGAATGACGACCATCGCCGCGGGACCGATCGCCAACTACCTGACGGCGTCCGCGATCGTCTTTGGCCTCGGCGTCACCAACACCTTACCGCCGATGCAGCCCGCCGAGCCGATGCAGGTGGGCCACGTGGTTCCCGACTCGCCGGCGGCACAGGCAGGCCTCCAAGAGGGCGACGTCATTGCAATGGCGAACGGCAAGAAGATCAATGACGTCTCCGAGTTGATCGAGGAAACCGCCCCCCGCGCTGGCGAGCCTACCGTCTACGTCATCGAGCGTGCCGGTGAGACCCTCCCACCAATTACGATCACTCCGGGCGACCACGGTGGACGTGGGCAGATTGGCGTAGGCGCCAAGTTGATTCGACTCTACGAAAACCTGGGGGCCTGGGACTCCGCAAAACTGTCGATCGTGCTGCCCTATCAAATGACGATGGCGCAGCTGAATGGCCTCGCCGACATGGTCAGGCGCCGGAGCACCGAAGGCATTGGCGGCCCGGTCATGATGGGCAAGATGGTCGCCGAAGCCGCTCAAGCAGGCGCACCGGCGTTCCTGTGGATCCTGATGTTCATCTCCGTAGCACTCGGCATGTTCAATCTCTTGCCCATGCCGGCGCTCGACGGAGGCCGGTTGATTTTCCTCGGCTACGAGGCGATCACGCGTCGACGCGCGAACGAGCGCTTCGAGATGGCGGTACACGCGTTTGGAATCGTCTTCCTGCTGGGGGTGATGATCCTCGTCACGTATCGCGACATCTTCGGCTAGGCGCTTGCCGCAACCCGCGGACCTAGTACTTTGCGGCAATGCACGCCGACGTGATCGTAATCGGTGGCGGCTTGATGGGTTGCAGCATCGCCTATCGGCTCGCCAAAGACGGGGCCCGGGTTCTGGTTCTCGAACGGAGCATCCCCGGAGCTGAGGCATCCTCGGCGGCCGCCGGAATTCTCGGGCCCACAGTCGAGTCGTTCGGGGACGCGTTGGCGCTTCAGCTTGGGCGGCGCAGCCGGGAGCTTCATGCCGAGCTCGCTGATGAGCTCGACGAGCTGTTTGGCGTGGACGTTGGGTTCCGGCGCTGTGGCGTCGTTAAACTGGCGTTCAGCGACGAGGAGCTGGCCGAGCTCGATGGACAGGCATCGAGCCTGGAGCTCCACGGCATTCGATCCGACCGCTGGAGCTCCGAAGACCTCAGGTATGAGGAGCCGGCCGCCAACCCCGAAGCCGTGGGCGCCTTGAGTATTTCGGAGGACGCCCAGGTCGAGCCAAAGAAGCTGCTATCGGCGGTGGCTCTTGGCGCCGAGCGGGAGGGTGCCACCTTCCGCAGTGGGTCCACCGTCCGTGCGGTGAACGTCGAGGGCGGACGCGCGCGTGGCGTGCAGCTCGGCGACGAGGTGCTCGAGGCCGAACGCGTCGTTGTTGCCGCGGGCAGTTGGACGACGCTGATTCCTGGCCTCCCTTTCGACTCCGAGACGATCTATCCGGTGCGCGGCCAGATGATCGCCACGCACACCCGCCCACCGATCTTCCGACGCATCGTGTTCGGCGCCGGAGGCTACGTGGTCACGCGTCCCGACGGCCGTGTGCTTTGTGGCTCGACGATGGAGCGAGTGGGATTCGAGCGGGGGATCACCTTTGGGGGGATGGCTGACGTCATCGGCAAGGCCACACGGATCGCGCCCGCGCTTGCGTCGGCTGCGATCGAAGAGCACTGGTCGAGCTTTCGTCCGGGGACGCCCGACGGACTACCCCTGGTCGGCGAGACGCGAATCGAGGGCCTGTTCCTCGCAAGTGGACACTATCGAAACGGGATTCTACTAGCCCCGCTGACTGCCGAGCTCGTCTCAGACGCCATGGCGGGGAAACCCTTGTCCAGGGAGGCGCAAGCTCTTTCGCCTCATAGGTTCGAGGAGCCGGCCCGGTGACGACTGTGACCGAGCGAAAGCTCACCGCGAACGGCCTTGCGCATCACGTCATTCATTGGGGCGACCGACCCATAGACGTCGTGTTTTGCCACGGCTTCCTGGACATCGGATGGAGCTTCGATGCCGTCGCGCGCAATCTGGTCGCGGGAGGCTACGGTGTCGCATCGTTTGATTGGCGGGGTCACGGCCAAACCGAATGGACGGGCCGCGGCGGCTACTACCACTTCCCTGACTACGTTCTCGATCTGGATGAGTTGCTCCCGCAGCTCAGCAACCAGCCTGTCCATCTCGTGGGGCACTCGATGGGCGGATCAGCCTGCGTGATGTATGCAGCGGCCCGACCGGAGAAGCTGCTCTCCTTGACGCTCATCGAAGGCCTTGGCCCCCCCGAGATGGAACCGCGCGACCCAGCCACACGATTGCGCGCCTGGCTCGATGGCGTCGCCAGGGTCCGCAGCAAGACGCGGAAACCGATGGACGGTGAACGGACGGTGCTGAGGCGGATGCGCGTGCAGAACCCCGAGCTCACCGACGAGCTCGGTTTGTTTCTCGCGAGCAAGAGCACGAAGGCCTTGGATGACGGACTCCAATGGACGTTCGATCCGCTACACAAGACCTGGTCGCCCCGCCCCTTCCAAGCCGACTCGTTCGGCAAGCTACTCGAAGCGATCTCGGCCCCGACCCTCATCGTGGCCGGCGAGCGGGGCCTCCGCCTGCAAGACGAAGAGGAGCGGATGGCCAAGATCAAGCAGCATCGCTTCGTCGAGATCCCAGACGTTGGACACATGATTCACTGGTTCGAGCCCGCCACGCTCGCCTCCGAGCTCGCGGGATTCTTTGCCGACCACAGGCCTTGACCGGGTCATGGGCTCGTGAAACGCTGCCGGCCCATGCGACGGATTTTGTGGGTTTCCCTCGTTGCGGTTGGCGTGTTTGCGGTCCAGGCGCTCGCCGAAGAAGCGCCGCCGAACGTAGAAGAGGCGCGTCGAGCCCGGGTTTTCGCGACGGTCGGTAGCGAAACCATAACCGTCGGAGAGCTCGAGGACCTGATCAACGCCCGCTCTGCGTACGCCCGCAGGCGATTCGCAGAACCGGAGGTGCTCAAGACCTTCGTTGACGACCAGGTTAGAAACGAGCTGTTTTACCAGGGTGCTGAGAAGCTCGGATACGCCAAGGATCCGGAAGTGGAGAAGTTCCTCGACGAGACGAGTGTTCAGCTGTTCGTCCGCAAGGAATTCCAAGGGGCCGGGACCCGCGACGAGGTCTCCGTAGAGGACGTTGCGCGCTACTACCAAGAGCACCCTGAAGAATTCCGGCGCGCGGAAATGCGCCGCGCGAGACACATCCTCGTCGCCAGCGAGGAAGAGGCCAAGGACGCCCTGGCGCAGCTCGCGGCCAACAAGGGGGTGACGTTCTCTGAACTGGCCAAGCACATGAGCCTGGACACCGAGACCAAGCTTCGCGGAGGGGACCTTCTCTACTTCACTGAAGACGGAAGCCTAGTCGGCAAGCCGGACGACGCTGCGATCAACCCCACGCTCGCGAAGGCCGCGTTCAAGCTCGAGACGACCGGCAAAGTGAGCAAGCCGCTCGACCTCGGTGACGGCAAGTGGAGCGTCCTCGAGCTCACCGGCATTCGCCCGGAAAGCGTCCAGACCCTCGACCAGGCCAGCCAAGGAATCCGCCGCACGCTCTGGCGTCAGCGGCGCGAAGATGAGCTCAAGAAACTGCTGATCGAGCTGCGCGCAGAGCTGAAACCTGAAGTCTACCCGGAGCGGATGGACGCGATCGTCCTCGAGCGCGTCACCGAGCCGGTCGAGCCCCCGAACCACTAGAAGACAGGCCTGACCCTCAGGGCTTGCCAATTCGCTGGGCTCCGGTTACTAAATGAACGTTCATTCATTCTGGGAGCCGGGGAGTTATGTCGTCTACATTCCAGCCATTTAAGGAAGAGCATCAGATCTTCCGCCAACAAGTTCGGACCTTCGTCGAGAACGAGCTCGCACCCAAGGTCGACCAGTGGGAGGAGGAGAAGCTCTTTCCAAACTCCGTGTTCAAGCGCGCAGGCGAGCTTGGGATCCTCGGTGCGCACTACCCCGAAGACGTCGGCGGCGGTGGCGGCGACTTCTGGATGAGCGTCGTCAAGTCCGAGGAGCTGGCCCGCTGCGGCTCGGCCGGCGTGACCATGGGCTTGTTGGTGCAAGCAGACATGGCGACCCCGGTGATCAACGACCTCGGCTCGCGCGAGGTGAAAGACGAGTTCCTGGCGCCCGCAATTCGTGGCGACAAAATTGCGGCGCTCGGCGTCACTGAGCCGGGCGCGGGCTCGGACGTCGCCGGGCTCCGAACGACCGCGCGGGCGGTCGGCGACGAGTACGTCATCAATGGCTCGAAGACGTATATAACCAACGGCACGCGCGCAGACTTCGTAACACTCATGGTCAAGACCGACCCTGACGCCGGCCACAGCGGGATTTCGATCATCGTGTGCCCGACGGACGTGAAGGGCTTCAGCATTTCGAAGAAGCTCGAGAAGGCGGGTAACTGGTCGAGCGACACGGCCGAGCTGTTCTTCGAAGACGTTCGCGTTCCGAAGCGCTACCTCCTCGGACAGGAGGGAATGGGTTTCGTGTATCTCATGCAAAACTTCCAGTCGGAGCGCCTGGTCGGTTGCGTGAGCGGGCTTGCCGGATCGAAGCTGGCCCTCGACCGCTCGGTCCAGTTCGGCCGCGAGCGCGTCGCGTTCGGAAAGCCGTTGATCAAGCGCGAATACTGGCAGCAGAAATTCGTCGACCTGTACACGAAGTACGAGGCGGCCAAGGCGCTCACCTACAACGCGTGCGCGGCCTACAACGAGGACAAGTTCGTGAACGAGGGCATGGTCTCGATGGAAACGACCCGACTCACGTCGATGGCCAAGGCTTACGTGGGCGACGTGACCGCGGAGGTCATGGATCAATGCCTGCAATTCCACGGCGGCATGGGCTATCTCGAAGAGCTCTGGGTCGCCCGCGCCTGGCGAGACGCCCGCCTCTTCCGCATCGGCGGCGGAGCCACCGAGGTCATGCGATACACGGTCGCAAAGATCATGGGCTTCTAACCGGGGCACGACGGGACGCGACACGGGAACCCTGCGGACGGGTCGGCTTGCAAAGGTGGCCGGAGGGGCCGGAGGCCTGAG
>JBGUEF010000067.1:0-12346 GCA_041821485.1 Deltaproteobacteria bacterium | reverse complement strand
GACCGAGCAGCGGCCAATCCGCGACGTCGTGCTTGCTGAGCATCACGCCCTGAAAGAGCGAGAGCATCACGGCGATGTCGAGCGCGCTTTGGTGGTTGGCTACGATCAGCGCCCCGCCCTCGTGCGTGCGCTGCCCTTGCACCATCAGGTCTGCACCGAACACGCGCAGAAGGCCGTCCGTCAGACGCGCGAGGTATCGGCTTCCGAGTTGTGCCTGCCCCGATTCGGAGGTGATGGCGCGTCTCGCTTCATAAGCCGCAAGGATGGCCGCCGAGAATCCGACGAAGGCTCCGGTACGCAGGAACGCGCGCACTTTGCTCATTTTCGCGGCTCCCGACTTTGGGCTCGCGAGGCTTCGGATTTGGTGGCAGTCTCGGCTCGTGGTTGCATCACTTGCACCGGGATTTCTCGTCGCAGCACCTTCGATGCGGTGCCCATTTTTCAATCATACGCTGGTGTTGCTGATCGATCACGGCGACCAGGGCTCTTTTGGCTTTGTCCTCAACCGCGTGACCGAACTCGACATTGAAGACGTCTTCAATGAAGTTGGGGTTTCCGGTGAAGCGGCCGGTACGGTGCGAGCGCCCGTCATGCTTGGTGGGCCTGTCTCCCCCGAGTCCGGTTGGATCCTCTACGACGCAGAGGGAGTTCCGCAGCCTTCGTCCGGCCAAACGATCGCGGTCGGCCAGCGGATCGCATGCAGTGCCTCGATTGAGCTGTTGGAGCGCATCGCGCGAGGTGACGGCCCCGACACCTGCGCGATGATGCTCGGCTACTCCGGCTGGGGCGAGGGCCAGCTCGAGAGTGAGATGAAGCAGGGGTCCTGGATTCCAGTAGACCTCGACTACGGCCTGGTGTTCGACACACCGGTTGAGCAGCGCTGGGAAGCCGCGCTTGCCTCGCTCGGAATCGACCCGGCTCGAGTCATCGACAACCAAATCGCAAGCGCGTGAGACCGCCGGTACCCCCAGCAGGCGCGTCGCCTTGTTTCCGGCGGGGCCAGAGGCTACCTCCGTGGGCGATGGGGTTTCGCCTCGACAGCTTGGTGTGGACGGGTCTGCTCGTGTTCGCGATCGCGTGCGGAGGCTCTGCGTCCGGCAGCGGCAAGAAGATGCTCGATCCCGACGATGATGCGCGCACCGGCTACGAGAAGGCGCTACTCGATTTCCGCCGTGGCGATTGTCTCTCGGCCGAGCCGATGTTCAACGAGATTCGACGGGAGTTCCCCTACAGCCGTTTCGCAGCGCTGGCGGAGCTTCGGATTGGCGATTGCCAGTTCAAGAATGAAGCGTATCCAGAGGCGATCCAAACCTACCGGCAGTTCGTTCGCATCCGTCCCTCGCACAAAGAGATCCCCTACGCGCGATTCCGCATCGCCGAGGCTTACTACAATCAGATCCCAGGCGGCTGGTTCATGACGCCGCCTGCGGCCGAACGTGACCAGAGCGCTGCCCGGGACGCGCTGATCCAGCTGCGCCGTTTCGTGGTCGACTACCCCGACGATCAGCGCGTTCCCGACGCCAACAAGCTCATGGAAGAATGCATGGGCCTGCTCGCCGCACACGAGTTCTACGTCGCCCGCTTCTATCTCAAGCGAGATGCGTATCGCGGTGTGATCTCGCGGCTCAAGGGGTTGCTCGCTTCCTATCCAGGCAGCGGTGTGGAGCCCAAGGCCCTCCTCCTGCTTGGAGAGGTCTACCTGAAGACCAAAGAGGTCGAAGCGGCCCGGGAGACCCTCAGCGAGATCGTCCAGCGCTTCCCCGAGAGCGGCGAGGCCAAGAAGGCCCGGGCCCTGCTGGGAAAGCTCGGCTGAGGCATCTGGTTACGCGTTTGGCGCGGATTTCTGGCCACCGATCCGGCCGGTCGCTACCTTCGGGCCCATGGCTCCTTGGGCTCAACAGATTCTGGAGGCGGCGAACGAGCACTACGATCGCGCCGAGTACCCCCTCGCTCAGCCCTACTACGAGAAGCTCGTGCAACAAGGGCTCCGCTATCCCGACGTGTTCAATCGCCTAGGGGTCATCTATCACCTTGGTGGCCGGCTTCCCGAAGCGCGCTGGTGCTTTCAGCAGGCTCTCGAGGTCAACTCCGGCTACCTCGAGGCAGCGCTGAACCTCACGGTGACTTGCAACGAGCTCGGCGAGTACGGCTCGGGCGTTCGCACGCTGCAGCGGGCTCAGCGCCACTCGGATTCATCGAACGACGCGTACCGCCGTGGCAAGGTCGCGAACCTTCATCGGTCGCTCGCCAGGGCGTATCTCGACTTGGATCGTCCGGAGGATGCGATGCACGAGTTCGGGCGTGCGCTCAGGCTCTGCCCGAAGTTCCACGACATTCGACTCGAGCTCGCCAAGCTGCTGAGGCTTCGCGGCAATGCCCAGGGGGCCAGGGAGGAGTTGACGCTCATCCTGCAGCTGGACCCGGAGCACCACGACGCTCGCGCGTTGCTGGGTGTGATCGAGATCGAGACCGGAGACCGCAAAGAGGGTCTGCAGCACCTGCGAGACGTCGTCGAACGGTGTGCCGACCACCCGGTCGCCCAGGCGTACCTGCGCCAGGCGGACTCCGACTACCAGCGCGCCTCCTGAGCCCGCTGCCAGATCGCTTTGTAGGTGTCGCAAAGGGTGCCACAATGGCTCCCACGTGCCCCCGACTGTCCTCCTGCTTGACGATGACACCCAGTTTCGATCGAGTGTCACCCCGGCTCTCGAAGCGTTCGGCCTGCGCGTATTGAATGCGACCAAAGGCAGCATCGCCCGCGCGTTGCTCGAGGAAGAACAGCCCTCATTGCTCATCGTCGATGGTCTGCTTCCTGACACCAACGGCATCGTGTGGATTGAGGAGCTTCGTCACGACGGTATCCAAGTCCCGGTCATTTTCGTTTCTGCGTTCTACAGGGACTTGACGACGTTCAAGCATCTCACCCGCGACCTCGACGTCATCAAGGTGTTTCACAAGCCGGTCGCGGTGGATCGATTTGCCCGCGAAGTGGCGAGCGCGGTCTCCGCGCCGATGAGCTTGACGCCTGCTGCACATCGTCGGGCTGAGGATCCTGCGGACCGAATCCTCTTTCCCGACGAGCCATCTGAACCTGGCGTCGATCCCGAGCGGGCCAGGGAGTCGTATACGAGTCTGCTTCCGATCGCAGCCGATAATCTGACCGGCGCGATCCGGCGGGTGCACTCCGACGCGGACCGAAGCAGCGTGGTCGCCGAAGCGCTGCGCCAGGCGCATGACCTGCACGGAGCCGCGCAGACGCACGGCTTCGCCGAAATCTCCGAGGCGGTGGGCCGCATCGAGACTCAGCTTCGTCATCTTCAGAAATCGGGACGGCTCGATTGGACAACCATGTTCCAGTCCATCGACGAGGTTCGAGGCCATGCCGCAGCAGCGGTCGGCCGTCCGGAGGACACGGGGGCGATGGCGGCGGCACCGCCTTCCGTCACCCCGGCGGCGTCCTTCTTCCTGCACCGCCCAGTTCCGAAAGATTTCGTCCCGACTTTGATGGTGCTCGAAGACGACCCTGCAATGATCGCCTATTTGCGATCAGCTCTCGATGAGGTGCTGGTGCACCTGAGGCCTGTTTCGACGGTCGACGAAGCGCTCAAGATCGCCGGCCGTAATCCGCCCACGGCGGTGCTCGTCGGCTGGCCTCTCGAGGATCGTGAGGCGCTGCCCCGGTTCCTTCAAATGTTCCGCAGCTTGCACGGCTGCACCGAGGCGCCGGTCATTCTCCTCTCGGTCGACGACGATCCGCACACGCGGGCCCTCGCCGCGCAGCTCGGCGTCGACATCTTCTTGCCGCACCCCATCGAGCTCGTCCGCCTTCATCACGCGATAGGCACGGCGGTCGAGCGCGCCATGACCCCGAGTCCGAGGGTTGCGGTGCTTCGCGACCCAGACGCGGCGCGGCAGATCGAAGAAGCCGGCATCGAGTGTCTTCTCTACTTCAGCTTCGATGAGCTCTTGCGAGAGATCGACATGCAGTGTCCTGACGCCATTTTGCTTGGGTCCGGCGTGACCGGAAAGCAGGTTCCGGCGATCATCCGCATGTCGGGGTGGGATTCGGACTTCTCTCTGATGTGCTTTGACGACTCGCCGCTCGCCGGAGAAACTGAAATCAGCGAGCTGCTCAGCCGCGCGACGGGTTGGCTGGCGAACATGCATCGTGAGGCCGAACGGATGGCGCGACTCCGCCGGCAGCAGTTGCGCTGTAGTCAGACCGGGTTACTCGCCCGGTCGGGAGCGGTTGCCGCGCTCGAATCCGGTTTGGCGTCCGCTCAACGCAATGGACACACCTATTCCCTCGGCCTCATCCAGGCGACGGGCCTCGACGGACTCGATCACGTCAGGGCGCGGCGCCTGCGAGCTCACTTAGGCCGCTTGATATTCGGCAGGTTCCGCCGAGAAGACGTCAGGGGACGATGGGACGGGAACACGTTTGTCGTTGGGTTCGACGGTACTAGCGCCCGCGCGGTCGTCGAGGTCGTTCGCAGGCTCCAGGAGGATCTCAACGCCCAGCGCACCAGGAATCCCGAGGAGCTCTCCTTTCTGCACCTTGCGGTCGGACTGGCGTCGTACCCGCTCGACGGGGATACCAGCCGCTCCCTGATCTTGGCTGCCCACGAGCGCCTCGAAACGGCGGTCGAACGCGAACCCGACGCCCTGGTCTGGCGTTAGCGTTGCCGCTCGCGCCCCATACCGGGACAGGCTAGACTTCAGGCATCGAACCCACTGCGCAGCGCGGCCCCGTGGAGGCCGATGTAGCCGCCGACATCGAAGTCGCCGATCCCGGTCTACTCCTCAAGCTCACCGGCCCCGGTGGCTCGAACCTGCGCACGCTCGAGGCCGAGCTTGGCGTGTCGATGGGTTTGCGCGGTTCCACGATTCACATTCACGGCCCCAACAGCGATGTCGAGCTGGTGGAGCGCGTGCTTCACGAGCTCATCGACGCGCTCCAGTTCCGCGAGCTCAGCTCGCTCGAGATGGCCCGTGCCGCCAGGACCCTTCGCTCCCATCCGCAGATGCGGCTTCGCTCGCTGCTGGACGATGTCGTGCTGACGACCTCCAACCGACGGATTGTTTCCCCGAAAGGCGTCGCCCAGCAGACCTATATCCAGGCGATCCGTGGCCGCGACATCGTGTTCGGCATCGGACCGGCCGGCACTGGCAAGACGTATCTCGCCATGGCCATGGCGATCCGGGCGCTCCAGGAGCGGCAGGTCAAACGCATCATCCTGACCCGTCCTGCGGTCGAGGCCGGCGAGCGACTCGGCTTCTTGCCGGGTGATTTGGCCGAGAAGATCAACCCCTACCTGCGGCCGCTCTACGACGCGCTGCACGACATGATGGACCCAGCCCGCGTTTCCGCGCTGATCGAACGCGGCACGATCGAGGTTGCACCCTTGGCCTTCATGCGCGGCCGGACGCTGAACGACAGCTTCGTCGTGCTCGATGAGGCTCAGAATACGACGCCCGAGCAAATGAAGATGTTCCTGACGCGCCTCGGGTTCGACTCGAAGACGGTCATCACCGGCGACGTGACCCAGGTTGATCTCCCAGGTGGGGTGCGCAGCGGGCTTCGTCACGCCCAAACGGTGCTCTCCAAAATCCCGGGCATCGAGTTCATCTACTTCTCGCACGCGGACGTGGTGCGGCATCCACTCGTTCAGGAAATCATCCAGGCCTACGACGTCCATGAATCAGGCTCTTCCAACGGTGACATCTAAGCGCCGCCTGGTATGCTAGCCGCCACATGACGGATCGAATCTACGACGGCGCGCTGGACCTGATCGGCCACACTCCCTTGGTTCGCCTCGCGCGAATCACCGGTGATAAGGGCGCCGAGATCTGCGGCAAGCTCGAAGCAAGCAATGTGGCCGGTTCGGTGAAAGATCGCCCCGCGCTTTCGATGATCCTCGCGGCTGAACAGTCGGGCACGCTCGCTCCGGGGTCGACGGTCGTGGAGGCGACCAGCGGCAACACTGGCATCAGTCTTGCGATGATCTGTGCGGTCCGCGGGTATCGCTGCGTCATCGTCATGCCCGAAGACATGACCGCGGCACGACGTTACTTGCTGAAGTCGTATGGTGCCGAAGTGGTCTTGACGGCGGCCGAGGACGGGATGGCCGGCGCAGTCGAGCAGGCCGAGCGCCTGTTGAAGACGACCCCCGGCTCACTGATGTGCGGTCAGTTTGAAAACCCCGCCAACCCCGACATTCATGCGAAGACCACCGCGGAAGAAATCTGGGAGGCGACCGGCGGGAAAGTCGACGCATTCGTTGCCGGCGTTGGCACCGGGGGCACGCTCACCGGGGTTGGCCGCGTGCTCAAAGAGCGCAATCCGAACTTTCGGGTGGTCGCCGTCGAGCCGCGGGCGAGCTCCGTGTTGTCCGGCGGGAAGCCAGGGCTGCACGGCATTCAAGGGCTCGGCGCGGGGTTCATCCCGGCCGTGCTCGACACGGACCTGATCGACGAGGTGATCACCGTCACCGACCTCGCGGCGGAACGCATGACCAAGCGTCTCGCTCGCGAAGAGGGTTTGCTGCTTGGGCCATCTTCGGGAGCGAACGTCCACGCCGCGTTCGAGGTGTCGCGTCGGATGCAGGCTGGAGAGCGAGTCGTCACCATTCTTTGCGATGGCGGCGAGCGCTATCTCTGCTGATCGCGCATGGCCGGGCTCGTCAGAATCTCCCGCGCGTTGAGCCGCGCGGTGTCAAAGCTCGAGTTCAGCGAGCCAGTGACCCACGTCTACAACCCACTACAATACGCGAAGCGGCCCCATGAGCTCTACCTGAGCCGCTTCGGTGCCAGCCCGAAGGAGGCTGTGTTCGTGGGCATGAACCCCGGCCCGTTCGGGATGGGGCAAACCGGGGTGCCGTTCGGCGACGTTGGCTTCGTCCGCGATTGGATGGGCATCGAGGCGCCCGTTGCTCGCCCACCGGACGAGCATCCGAAGCGCCCAGTGCTCGGTTTCGAGTGCGAGCGTTCCGAAGTCAGTGGCTCTCGTCTTTGGGGATGGGCGAAGGAGCGGTTCGGTACGCCGGAGAAGTTCTTCTCCCGATTTTTCGTCATCAACTACTGCCCGTTGCTCTTCATGGAATCGACCGGGCGCAACCGAACGCCGGACAAGCTGTCGGCCGCCGAGCGCCTCGCGCTGCTGTCAGCGTGCGACGAAGCCTTGCGTGCGGCGATTGAGGTCCTCGACCCGAAGCTCGTGGTGGGCGTGGGCGCTTGGGCGACAAAACGCGCGAGCGCTGCGCTCGGCGACGACGGTCCTGCGATCGGCACCGTCCTGCATCCGAGCCCCGCCAGCCCGAAGGCCAACCGCGGATGGGCGCCACAGGCCGAGAGCGATTTGCGAACTCTGGGCATCAAGTTATAAACGCTTCGGGTGCGCGCATGCGTTATGCTCCGCACCGGGGGTCCAGCCGATGCCGAAGAAAGTCGTCCAAGTCGCGGCCATCATGGCGCTCAGTCTGCTGGGGTTGGGGTGCGGCCACGAGTCCGCCGCCACGCAACAGGTGCGAAGCGCCGCAGCGGTCGATCTCGACTGTGACGCGTCAATGATCGAGTTCGTCGACGACCAGGCCATGGTGAAGCGCGTGAGCGGCTGCGGCCGCACGTTGACCTACATGTCCAAGTGCAATCCGACCGCGGGCGGTGGCCAGGACTGCCGCTGGAAGCCGGTCCGAGACGACCGCAACAAGCTCAACTAGCCCGCGTCGGGCTGCGCCGCGAGTATTTGCTCCTGTAGCTCGGCGACGTCTGGGTTGCTCGAATCGAACGTGCTTGCGCGCTCGAGGGCTGCGGCGGCTTCGGTGAGATCCCCACGCTCGAGGGCGGCGCGCGCCCGTCCGAGCTCGTCTTTGGCAGCTTCCTCGCGCTCGTGCGGGGACAGAGAGTCGCGGCCGGCATCGGTGTCAGCGCCAGCGTCAGTGCCGGCGCCAGTGCCAGTGTCGGCGACAGTGCCAGCGTCGGGGCCAGGGCCGGTGACCTTTGGCTCACAGTTCTCTAGGGCGACCCACAATGCGAGCAGGACGCCGAAGGTCAATGTCATCACGAATGGCAAGCTCTTGCGCTTGCGTTGCGCCCTTGGTGGGCGCCGTCCGTCGTAGGCTTCTTTGAGTGCAGCGACGAAGGTGCGCGCACTTGCGTAGCGCTCGGATGGGTTCTTTCGGAGCGCGCGGAGAATTGCGGCGTCGACGGTCGTTGGAATAGCAGCGCCTCGATTTACCTCGCTCGGCGGAACGGGGTCCTTGCTCATCACTTGGTGCGCGACGGCCATCGCCTCGGCCCCAGGGAACGCGCGCTCGCCACACGCAGCTTCGTAGATCACCGCGCCGAACGAGAACAGATCGCTTTGCTCGCTGTACTCCCCGCTGCGCAGCGTCTCTGGAGCTGCATAGCAGGGGGTGCCTAGGAACTGCCCTTCCTTGGTGAGGTCCGCGTTGGGTACGCGCGCGATGCCGAAGTCGGCGAGCTTCACCTGCCCGTTGTCGGTGATGAGCAGATTCTCGGGCTTGAGGTCCCGATGGATCACTCCCGCAAGGTGTGCCGTTGCAAGCGCGTCGCCGACGTGTTGGGCCAGGTCGAGCAACTCGTCGCGGGAGAGAGGGCCCTGCTTCTTGAGCTCTTCTTTGAGCGTGTGTCCGTGGACGTACTCGAAAACCAGGTATGGGCCGACTCTCGGGTCATCGCCGACGTCGAATATCTGAACGATATTGGGGTGATGAAGGCGCGCGGCGGCCCGCGCCTCGTTCTGAAAGCGGCTGAGGAACACCTCGCGCATCTCTTCATCGAGCACGAGGTCGCGCAGGGTTTTGACCGCCACCGGCCGGTCCAGATCCGCGTCATGGGCCAGATAGACCGTTCCCATCGAACCCGACCCGAGGAGCCGGTCGATTCGGTAGCGTCCGATCTGTGGAGGCAGTTCTTCCATCGACGCCTTCATCTACTGCATCGGAGCGGGTTGGGCCAGGAGCGATCAAACGTGATCAAAGCTGATCAGAGATGCCTACAAACGATGAAGCTTCAGTGTGTTGGCGCGTCCTGAGGTGGGCCATCCTACCACCATCGCGAATGCTTCCCCGCTTTGGCAAAGCTTCTCACGCACGAGCAGGGACGTCGCGATTCGTAGTGTCTCGTCCAGTGATTCGGGGGGCAACTCGAGCCGCGGGATCACGCCCCACTCGAGGGAGAGCCGTCGAGCCACACGCACGTCACTGGTGACGGCAAGAATCGGCGCTCGCGGTCGGTGCTCTGCGAGCAACCCAGCTGAACGGCCATCCTGCGTGAACACCACCACGGCCTTGAGCGGCAAATGGGTCGTCAGCACTGCGGCCGCACGCGCCGCCGCATTCGAAAACGGCCAATCCTCGTCGCCGACGTTCTTGAGCTCCCTGAACTCTCGCGCGAGATCCTCGACGTAGTCCGATTCCACATCGCGAATGATCGCGTCCATCATCTCCACGGTCTGAACCGGGTATCGGCCCGCAGCCGTTTCGCCACTGAGCATGACCGCGTCGGTTCCGTCCATCACGGCATTTGCGACGTCCGCTGCCTCCGCTCGCGTCGGCCGCGGGTTCCGGATCATCGAATCCAACATCTGAGTAGCCGTAATCACGACTTTGCCGCGGGCGTTGGTCTCCCGGATGATTCGCTTCTGGACCAGAGGAACTTTCTCCGCGCCGAGCTCCACGCCGAGGTCCCCGCGGGCAATCATGATGCCATCCGCCGCCTCGACGATCTCGGCGAACGCAGCGACCGCTTCGGGGCGTTCGATCTTGGCGATGACAGGCACATCCCCAGCCAGGGCCTTGGCTTCTTTCACATCGTCTGCCGACCGAACGAAGGAAAGGGCAATGTAGTCCGCCTCGAGGACGGAGATCGCAAAGGCCAGGTCGTCGCGGTCCTTGTCGGTCATGGCCGGCGCGCTGATGCTGACCCCCGGCAGATTGAGTCCCTTGTTGTCGGAAAGCGGCCCGCCGTCTTCGACCACCGTGTGGACCGTGTTGCCTTCGATGCTCTCCACGCGGAGGCGAATCAGGCCGTCATCCAATGCCACGGCATCACCGGGCTCTACATCGGCCGCAAGCGAAGCGTATGTCACCGAGACGATCTCTCGGCTGCCCTCGACGTCGGCTGTCGTGAGTGCGAACCGATCCCCGGGCGAGAGCTCGATCGGACCTCCGGGAAATCGACCGACGCGCATCTTGGGACCTTGCAAGTCCGCCAAGATCGCCATTGGGAGCCGCGCTTCTGCAGCCGCCTCACGAACCAACTTGGCCACGGCCGCATGTGACGCGTGGTTGCCGTGGGAGAAGTTGAGGCGCGCACAGTTCATGCCGGCCTGCACGAGCTCGCCGATTCTAGCTTTGGTGTCGCTCGCGGGCCCAAGCGTGCAGACGATCTTCGTGCGTCTCACAGCGCGGTTGTAGCCGGCTTCCGCTCGCTGGCCAAGCTACTCGTGACGGTACCTTGGCGGCTCCCACCTGCTGAGCTTCGACTTGAACCCCAGGCGCACGACAAACGTCGCGTAGAGCGTCCACTGGGTGCGATCTTCAGTCGGCTGGGTGTTCCGATAGGATGGGTCGGCGTTCACGTAACGGGTAGCGATGCGAAGCCACAGGCCGCGCACGGTGGTGAGCGGCCTATACAACGGAAGGCCGAACCCAAAGCCGACGCCAAGCCCGGTGCTTCCGTTGCCGTCGAGCAAGAACGCTGGCCCGATCTCGAGAAAAATCGATTGCAGCAACAGGTCGGCAAACTCGTTCCAAGTTTGCTTGTAGAGAAAGAAGAGTGCTGGAAAGAGGGGGCGAAGGTCGACGCCAAGGAACAAATGCTGGCCAGAATCGGAGCCCCATCGTCCGGCGAGCACGACCCCGGCCACGTCGGCCACCAAGAACCGGGCCTCGCCCACGACATTGGGGTCGGCCTTTCCGTTGAGCCATGTCGCACCTGGCCCAGCGCCGAACGAGAGCGTCAGCCCGCGATCCCAACGGCCATAGAGCCCGTCTCCCTGGCGTTGCGCACCGGCAGAAGTGCTAAACGACGAGAGGAGCAGGATCGAGCCGATGATCACCCCGAAACGGGCGCCCCGTGTCATGATTTCCCCATGCACCGGCCCGCGTGGCGGGTCAAGAGACTGAGGCTGTAGACTATATTCATGGGGCGTCCGTTCGGCTTGGGGCTTCGAAGCCAGCTCATGCTCGCGCTGATCGTCGCGTTTGGGGGCGCATTCGTGTTGTTGAGCCTCGTGACGGCGCGACTCGACGAGCGCGAGAACGCCGAAGAACAGCGCACGCGCGCGGCGGGGCTGGCCCAGGCGCTGGCATCGGGTGCCGGTTCCGGAGGCGGCGGACTGGGCGAGGAGTCGATCGCCAGAATGATCGACGACGGCTTGGTTGAACGCATAGAGATTCACGGCGATGACGGCTCGCTGAGGAATTGGGGCGTGAGCGATGGCGGGCCCGATGCCACGACGAGGACAGGAAGTGGCGCCGAGCTGCGTGTATGGGTGCCGGCGAGCGGACGCGGCGATGCGGCTCGGCGAAGCTTGTTCCTGTTCTACCTCGGTCTCACCGCCGCCACGGTGCTGCTGTTGAGCTACGTCTTGCTGACCTACTTCATCGTGCGCCCGATCGACAGGTTGCGATTGGCTTCCGAGCGTCTCGCAGCTGGCCGCCTGGGCACCAGTGTTCCGGTGCAAGGCGCCGCCGAGGTCGCACGTCTTGCGGCCACGTTCAATGAAATGGCCGCACTGCTTCGTGAAGACCGCGCGGCGCTTCAAGAACGCCTCGAAGAGCTCGAGCGCACCACAGCTGAGCTCACAGCAGCTCAGGAGCAGTTGGTTCGGAGCGCGCGATTGGCGGCTGTCGGTCGGCTGTCCGCCGGCGTTGCGCACGAGATCGGGAACCCTCTAGCGGCGATTCGAGGCTTGCTCGACCTCATGCAGATGGGCGACCTCGAGCCCGAGGAAGAAAAGGAGTTCGTGGGCCGCATTCAGCGCGAGGCCGAACGAATTCACCACACGATCCGCGACCTGCTGGACTTCTCGAGGAACGAGCCTGGTGGCGTGGGCCGCATCGAAAGCTCAGCCGATCTTTCGGAGGTCGTATCCGACACCATCAAGCTCATCGACCGCCAGACTCGCTTCCGCGACATCGACCTCGCCCTCGACCTAGACGACGCGCTGCCGCGCGTTCGCGGGGACCACGAACGTTTGAGGCAGTTGCTGCTGAATCTCCTGTTCAACGCCGCGGACGCACTTGGTGGCAAAGGGCGGATTGAGATCCGCGCCGCCAATGGTGAAGGTGTGGTACAGCTGATCGTCGAGGATGACGGG
>JBGUEF010000066.1:0-12550 GCA_041821485.1 Deltaproteobacteria bacterium | reverse complement strand
GTCCTCGCTCGGGATGACCTCTTCCATCACGGTCGGAAGCGCGAGCTTTCCGATCCCGATGCGCGCGTACAGCTCATCTTCAGTCCCAGCGTGGAACCGCGAGAGAACTTCCTTGGCGCGCTTGCTCTTCAAGAACCGCGAAAGCGACATGTCGTTCTTTCGAAGCTCCTTTTCGAGCAGCTCCTTGCCGAGCTTCACGGCATGCTTTCGCTCTTCGGTCCGCAAGTAAACGCGAATGCGCCCGCGAGCGCGGCTGGTGATCACAAACTCCAGCCAGTCATTGCTCGGGTGATGGTTCTTGCTGGTCATGACCTCCACGACGTCGCCGTTCTGAAGCTTGTGACGCAATGGAACGATCGCGCCGTTGACACGCGCGCCAGAGCATCGATGCCCGACCTCGGAGTGAACCGCGTACGCGAAGTCGACGGGCGTGGCACCGCGCGGGAGGGTCTTGACGTCCCCCTTGGGTGTGAAAACGTAAACGTCCTCCGGGAAGAGGTCGACCTTCACGCTCTCGTAGAACTCTTCGGGGTCCGCGACGTCCTTCTGGAACTCCAACAGTTGACGAAGCCAAACGAAGCGCGCTGCGTCCTTCGGGTCGATCCCGCCCGTGTGTTCTTTGTACTGCCAGTGCGCCGCGATGCCGTAGTCCGCGGTGCGGTGCATCTCGTGAGTGCGGATCTGGATCTCCACGCGCCGGCTCGCTGGGCCAATCACCGTCGTGTGAAGCGACTGGTACATGTTGGACTTCGGAAGCGCGATGTAGTCCTTGAAGCGCCCGGGCACGGGGGTCCAGTCCGAGTGGATGACGCCGAGGGTGGCGTAGCAGTCGGCGACACTCTCCGTGATGACCCTGAACGCAACGAAATCGTGCACCTGCTCGAATCCGATCCCGCTCGACTTCATCTTGCGGTGAAGCGAATAGAGATGTTTGCGTCGGCCGCTGATCTCCACGGAGAACCCGCGAGTCACCAGCATCTTCTTCAGCTTGGAGGTGACTTCCGCCATGTAGGCGTCGGTGTTCTTGGCGACCGCCTTGACCTGCTCGTCCAAAACCGCGTAGGCCTCGGGTTCCAGGTGTTTGAAGCTCAAGTCCTCGAGCTCGGCCTTGAGCCATTGAATGCCCAGGCGGCCGGCGAGCGGCGCGTAGATCTCCAACGTCTCCCGGGCAATGCGTTCCTGCGAAGACTCGGACATGTGTTCGAGGGTTCGCATATTGTCGAGGCGGTCCGCGAGCTTGACCAGGAGCACGCGGATATCACGCGCCATCGCGACGAGCATCTTCCGGAAGCTCTCTGCCTGCCGATCCTCACGCGAAGCGAAGTTGACCTTGCCGAGCTTGGTCACGCCATCGACGAGAAAGGCGACCTCTTCACCGAACACCGTCTCGATGTCGGGGATGCTCGCTTCGCAATCCTCGACGACATCGTGAAGTAGTGCCGCGCACACGCTGGACGCATCGAGCCGCATGTCCGCGATGATGTCCGCCACCGAAACCGGATGGATGAAGTACGCATCACCCGACTTGCGGCTCTGCCCGTCGTGCATGCGCGAGGCATAGACGTAGGCCTTGTTGATCAGATCGGTATCCGCTCGGGGATGGTATCCCTTCACCTTTGCAAGAATATCGGTGAGGCGGGCCATGGCGGCGTACTAACGCGTAGACCTCAATTTAACACTGTCTCCAATTGGTGCCAAGGTTGTGACGCTTTCGGGGTTCGGGTGAAAGCCACGCACATGCGGGACTTCAGATCAAACATAGGGTCATCGTCAACCAGGCGCAGGGTCGCCACGGTGATTGGCATCATTGGGATAGTTTTCGTGGGAGGTCAGCTGGCTCAGCGCTGGCCTCGGACCGTAGAGATCGCCTACTCGGTCGACCCTGGCGTGATCGGGCTCGATGTCGACTATCTGCAGGAGGACGAGGCTGCGGCGAGCGCGAGATTCAAGCAGCAGGACCCTAAAACTACGCTGATTCGCCACGCGGTCCGGCTGCAACCGGGCGAGTATCAGGCCCGCATGACGGTGTACCGGTCTGACGGTCGAGGCGTCGAACACCGGCGCGTGCTGCTCGTTCCCTCCGAAGGCCTCACCCGCTTCGACCTGAAAGAGGCGACAACGCGGTCACAATGAACGGCGGCGGAAGAGTGAAGAAGCCTATCTCCCTGCTCGCGGCGATCGCCACGACGGTGGCCATGGCCCTCTGGATGGCAAACCGGGAGCCGTTCGCGTTTGGCCCGCTTTGGGGCGCCCTGATCACCTTGGCCGCCACCACCGCATGGGTCGCCTGGCTCGTTCCCACCGCGACGGGAGCAGCGACGCCCTGGCGGCAGACCGCGCTTGGCAAGCGGCCCGATGAGCTCCTGTCCCCCATCGCATCAGCGGGCTTGGCGGTAGCCGTCGTCATCACGGGCGCCACGATCGGAGGATACGAACGACTGCCGATCACCATCCTCATCGCATTGCTGTGCTTCGTCCCCGCTGCGCTTCGACGGCCGGGACTGATGGTGATGATTGCGATCTGCGCGATCTACTTGCCCCTCCTCGGCACGACGAGCCTCTGGGATCCGTGGGAAACCCACTACGGGGAGGTCGCCCGAGAAATCCTCGCGCGGAACGACTGGATCAGCCTGTGGTGGGCGCAGGACAAGTGGTTCTGGTCTAAGCCCGCGCTCCTGTTCTGGATGGAGGCCTTGAGCATGGGATTCCTTGGGGTCGACTTCATGCCCGACGCCAATCCCGCCAATCCGGAGTGGGCGTTGAGGCTCCCCACCCTCGCGATGACCCTGGCAGCGCTGGCGGTGATCTACGCGACCATTCGTCGCTACTTTGGGCCGCGAGCGGGTGCGCTTGCGACGCTGGTCACCGCGACGATGCCGCAGTTCTTCTTCATCTCGCATCAAGCGATCACCGACTTGCCCCTGGTCGCAGCCATCACGATTGCGGCCTGCTCCCTGATCGTCGCGATGCAGGAGGATGGAGAACGGGAGGCGACCGTGTTTCAGGTCGGGCGCTGGAAGGTCTCGCTCCAGCATGTCCTGCTGTTCGCGATCGTGCTGCTCGTGCTTCCACAGGCGGTCTATCTGATCTCCCGCAACATTTCATGGGTCGAGGCCCATGGCCTCGTCGCCCATCCCGATCGGTTCCTCTACGGGTCAGCGGGCAATCTCGACATCCCAGGAAACCCGAACCCGCGTGATCAGGGTCCGCGCATTGGAGGCCTTGGCGGCCAGCCGTTCGTGCAAGGGGTTCTATGGCTCGCGGTGCTCAGCGGTCTGGCGATGATCCTTCGCAAAGAGCGCCGGACGCGAGCGCTCCTGATGTATGCGTTCTACCTTTTCTGCGGGATTGCATTCATGGCCAAGGGCCTTCTCGGCCTCGCGATCCCTGGCGCAGCAGCTCTCTTCTACTTGGTCGCCTCGCGACGCTGGGCGTTGCTCGGAAGCGGGGAGCTCCGCGTATCGACGGGCGTCCTGATCGTGACGGTGGTGAGCCTGCCCTGGTATCTCGCGATGTACGTGCGACACGGCACCGCGTTCACCAACCGGCTCTTGATCCACGACCACATCAACCGGCTGGCCAGCGGGGTCCATGGGGACACAGGAACCGTCGCGTACTTCCTCGCTCAGGCCGGCTACGCGATGTTCCCGTGGATTGGTCTGATCCCCGCCGCTCTGATGGTCTGTTTCTCGGCGCGCGCGAGATCCGATCGTGATTCACGCCGCGAGTCGGTGCTGTTCTTGTCGGCCTGGCTCCTATCGTCGTTCGTGCTCTTCAGCGCGATGGTGACCAAGTACCACCACTACATTCTTCCCACGATCATCCCGGCCGGCATTCTGATCGGAATCGCGCTCTCCCAGTGGTGGGGTCCGAAGCGCCCAGCGGCGACGGCGCTCGCGGCTGCTGCAGGCCTGTGCGCGATCGCGGGCTTCGCCTTGCTCACCGGTGATCCGCGAGGGGTGATTCCGGTGGACGCCGCGCAGGTTGAAGACTGGGTGCTACGGCAAGCGCAGCCGATCTGGGGCTACACGCTGCTCGTGTTGGGCGCAGTCTTTGCCGCCCTCGCGCGTAGGGATCTGGCGAAAGCCGAAACCAGGCTCGCTCCTTCCGACTGGGGCGTGAGCCTGGGCGTCGCGTTGCTCCTGGGCGCCTGCCTGGTCGCCTTCGTTGGGCGCGACCTGAGTTGGGCGACCTCGGCCCGTCCACAGGGGAACGAACGCTTGATCCATCTTTTCGTCTACAACTACGGGCGCCTTTGGCCCGAGCATCTGGATTACCGAGCCATCCTAACGGGCTTTGCGGTCGCCGCCGGGGTGGCGACCGTGGCATCGGCCTTTCGATTGTGGCGCCCGGTGGCGACACGCGCATTGATGGGCGTGGCCGTCGCGTTCTGCGCCTGGGGCTTGAACGTCTACATGGTCGACCTCTCCGACCACTGGGGGCTCCGCGATCTCTCACAGCGCTACTACGACCTGCGCGCTAGCGCCGACGAGCCTCTGGTCGCCTGGCAGATGAACTGGAAGGGCGAGAACTTCTACACTGGCAATCGCGTCTACGTCTTCGCCGAAACCGACAACAAACGGATAGGAAAGTGGCTCGACGAGAACAAAGGCCGCAGAGCGTACTTCGTCCTCGAGCACAAGCGGCTAGGGAGCTTTCGGAAGCTGGTGCCCGACCGCGAGATCCACGAGCTTTCCACCAAACGGGACTGCAACAAGTTCCTGCTGATCGAGCTTGAGATCTGATCCTGAAAGCGTATACAATTCCAATGCTTGTAGGTTTCGGACGTACTGAACACCAAAAACTGGACCTATTTTCAGTACTGAGCGATCCTCTGATCCTAGGGAAATGTGGTCTGATGGAACGTAACGAAGAAAAACTAGGCTGGCGTCTACTGGAGACGCTGTATGAGGTGGGCAGAGCGGACATACAGGCGACCCCCGAGGTCCTCGCGACCTGGCTGGCTGTTCCGGAGCAGAGTGTTCAGGAGCTGTTGACCCGGCTCGACGCGCAGGGTTTGGTCGACGGGGCGCGGTGCCGGCTGTCGATGCAGGGGCTCGTGCTTGCGGTTTCGCTGCATGGTGCTCAGAAGCTCTCGACGCAGTCCTGGGCCGCCTGACGGGTGCTGGCCTTGCTTGAACCTGTTTGACCCTATTTGACCCGGGCTTGACAGGGTGAAGGGCAAACAGTATCTCGCCCCATTCTTGTCCATCCTTCTTGTGCGGAAGTGGCGGAATTGGCAGACGCGCATGATTCAGGTTCATGTGTCCGCAAGGACGTGGAGGTTCGAGTCCTCTCTTCCGCACCGTATGTCTCGTAAACACTTTGGGTGTATCTACGAGGACTCGTACCTACGGTGTACTCGCCCCGCTTCGCGGGGCTGCGTACTGCGGCTTGAATCCGACAGCTCCACGGACTTTCGTCCGTTGCGCTTCGTCGTATTCCAGTCACACGCGAGTCCTCCTTTATCGGCCCGTCGGACGGGCCTTTGTTTATGAGGCTGTAATTTTTTCATAGTGGCCGCATGTTCTGCATAGTTCCGGTGGTTTGCTGATGGCCTAGTTTTCTTTGATTTCAGCTAGTTAGCCGCTTTCGGGTTTCGGTACGACTGTTGCAGCTAGAGAGGGCGTGCCTGGGGAATCTCGAAAGAAGCGTGCAGGGCTTACTCTGGTTGAGTTGATGGTGGTGTTGGCGGTCATGGGGATTCTCGTGAGTGCTGCGTTGCCGAGTATGGGGTTGGCGTTTGCCGATCGGCGGGTGGCGATGGCGGCTCGGGATGTGGTGTCGCTGTTTCAGCGGGCGCGGTACATGTCGATGGCCTACGGCCGCGCGCACCGAGTGGACTACATGAACGATGGCGGGACCGGACTGCTACCGAACAGTCAGTCCTTTGCCTTCGAGACGCTCCGTGGCACCGCCGGCGCTTGCTCCTTGAGCACCTTCGAGAACGTGGCCGACGTGACCCTCGACGAGCTGGACTGCGGCGGAAACTGGCGTTGCGTCGACCATCTCTACTCCCACACCTACGACCCCGACCCGACGGACAACGACTTGATTCGCGTCGACGGATGGCAGAACAGCAGCTTCTGTTATGAGGCCGGTTCGAACAACCAGGTGTTCGTCGACACCGTCTTGTTCGCGAACTGGCAAACCGCCAATGCACAGGCTGGATTTGGATTCCTGGCCTACCGGGAGCTCGATGGCAACGCCATGGGCGTTGCTCGAAAGATGTTGATCCCGAACGGGACCGGGTCCCCACGGGTGCTGCGATGAATGCTTGGCGCACGCACAGGCGAAGGGGGTTCACTCTCATCGAGGTCATGATCGCGATCGGCATCATGACCGTCGGCTCTCTCGGCATCCTGTCGATGCACCATGCGGTCAGTGGCGCGAATCGTTCGGCCCACGAGATGAACACTGCGCTAGCGATCACCGAACGATGGATCGAGCGTGTCGACCGGGATTCGCTCTCGTGGTCCGAGCCAGGGATCAACAGCAGCACCTTGACCGGCACCACGTACCTGGCCCCACTGGCCGCGACCACAACGGGTACGAACTGGTTCACACCGGCGCCGGCGCTCAGCACCGAATCCTACGGATTCGATTACTTTGGCAACGACACGTCGACCGCTAGCGAAATCAAATACTGCACCAATTTGCGTCTGAGCTGGATTCGGCAGGGAAGCTCGGCCCGGGTCGATATTCGCACGTTTTGGTACCGCGCAGGGCACATGCCGGGAACCGCTACGCACCCGGACTGGGTCTCGGGAAGCAATTTCCGCGGTGCGGACTGCGACGCAGCAACCGCGGACGGTTGGGGAATAGGCACGGCCCCGAATGTGGATGCGGTTTTCGCCTCGACGGTGGTCCAGTGGCTGAGGAGAGATTAGGCGTGAAAAAGAGCGGGTTCACACTCATCGAGTTGATGGTCGCCATGGTCGTCGGGCTGACCGCGATCACCTCCGTGTACAGCCTCGGCTCCGCGATGAGCAAGCAGTTCTACCAGGAGCAGCGAACCGCAAGCGCGCAGGGTACATCGCGCGTCGCGATCATGGAGCTTCGCCAGGACATTTCGCGGGCAGGTCTTTTCGGATCACCCAACGGCAGCCGCGAGCCTACTTGCGATTCCACCCCGCCCAGCCTGCCGTTGCTCGGTGGCAGCAGCGGCCCGATGGGCGCGTTTCAATACTACGCCGACGAGGACCAAGCCGTCCTCGACCCGCAAAGCGCCAACACAGGTGTTGTCGCGGACCGTCTTCGCATCCTGACCAGTTTGTATCTGAGCGATCAGCTGCTGGTTCATTCCGCGGGCAACAGCGGGTCTACGGTCGTCCTCCAATCAGGCAACCAGGCGTATCGCCGAACGTTCTCCTGGGGCCAGACGGCTGGGCCTTTCACCAGCGGTAGTGCGCCGACGTATCTGACCGGTGATCTCGACTGGGACAACACCTGGGGCGGTCAGACCGCGAGTTGGAACGGCATCGGGCAGAAAGGCGCGCGCGCGTTTCAGACGGGCTCGGTTCTACACATCGAAACCCCGGAGGGGCGGCACTTTTTCCGCTCGGTCTTCGGGAAGGACGGCAACACGGAGGACGAGGTGCGGATACAGATCACCCCGCCGCTCCCACTCGGCACGGGCTGTCTTCCAGGGGCGGCGGAAGGAGCCACCCTCTCGCCTCTACAATGGGTCGAGTACGCCGTCGTCGATCCCTTCGACGACAATCAGGTGGGCGCAGATTTCATGGACTTCAGCGGCATGTTCTACACCGACCTGAGTCCCTCGAGTCCGACGTTCAATATCCCAGACGCTGGCGCGGGCCCCTTCGAAGCGCCGAACCGCGTGCTGGTCCGCCGCGTCCTCAACTCGACGACCGGAGACTTCATGCCCAGCTCCACGCAGGTCGTCGCTGAGTTCGTCAGCAACTTTCGGGTGAGCTTCTTAATCGATACGACCTCCGGCACCACGACGTCGACACTCACCGGGACATCAGACGAAACCACGATCAACAGCAACCCGGAGCAGGTCCGTTCGGTCATCATCGATCTGGGGATTCGCAGCCCCATGGAGGATCCGGCGATCCCATACTCCACGAACACCGACGCGGGGACGCGCTTCGAGGTGGACGACACTCAAATGGGCTCCGCGCGCGTGCGCCACATGCACATCGAGGTCCCGGTCATGAACGTGGCGAGGAGGAACCTCTGATGAAACATCCTCGAAAACAAGAAGGCGCGGCGCTTTTCATCGTTCTGATGATCATCATGGCGGGCACCGCCAGCGCCGTGTTCGCGGCGAATACCGTGTCGCACGAGGTCAGGGGCACCGGGTTCGCTCGCCAGCAGATGCAAACCCGGTACGCGGCCCGTGCAGGGTTGATCGGCGCACTCGAATGGTTCGACATCTTCGGTCCGTCCACCGTCCGGAACCTCATGTTGACGCCGGGAAGCACCGAGGGCGTTCTGTTCAGCTGCGTGAGCGGGAGCGCCTGCTATCCTGAACCCCCGCTCGCCAACAATCGGCGAGCATACCGGCTCTATCCTGAGCACTTCGGGGCCCTGCTCTCGCAAGACGGAGGCATCACGGCCGGCTTGCTCGAGAACTTGCCGGTCGACGCGGACGCCTCATTCGGGGCGACCTCCGCACGCGCACCGATTGTGGTGATCGATATCTACGACGAGCACGTCGTGAGCAAGCTCGCGCCGGGCGCGGCCGCCCAAGGCGGCACCAAGTTCAAGTACATGCGCACGACCATGACCGCCCGCGGCCGCGCGCAGGTCAAAGCGGGTACGGAGCAGGTTCATGCCGAAGACCATGGCCGCCAGCGCAACGAGACCGGCGCCGACATGCGCGCATATATCGTCAGCGGGCCTTTCATTACGGGGTCGCTATGAGATTTTGGCTTCATTTTACGCTGACTGGCTTGCTTCTGGCGTCGCTCGGACCGAGCACGAAGGTTTCCGCGCAAGCTCCGGACATTCGAAATATTCGGCCGCACGTCATGCTCCTCGTAGACACTTCAGGGTCGATGGAGCGAAAGCCCGACTGCATTTGCACCACACCAGCATGCCTCGAGTGCCTTCCCGTCTGCAGCCCGGGCGCGTACGAAGAAAACCGCTGGTCCGTCGTCGCGCAGGCGCTGACCGGCGAGTTCAGCCCATACGAGTGCAACTCCGAGACTCGTATCGGTGGCATCTACGCCGGTGAGTACGACGAGGGTTACTTCCTCCCACACATCCAGTTGCCCCAGGAACTCGCGTCATATACCGGATCACAGGGCGGAAACGGCGTGCTCGATATCTACCTCGAGCGCATCAAGTTCGGCTTGATGACGTTCGACTCGATCGGCACGCTGAGCGACCGGCCCCCGCTCGTCACGCAGGTCGACTTCCAGGCTGCCCCTTTCCCGGCAGAGTCGCTCGGCACCAAGGGCATGTACTCGTATGGGGACGACGCTCCCTACACGTTCCCGGGCGCCAGCGGCGTGGTCTACATGCTCAACAACGGGGCACGCTCCGTCGTCGCGCCCGAAGGCGGCTTGGTGAGCGTGGGCGCGGACAGCACCGCGGCCATGACCTCCACGAACGCGTCGATTCAAGCAACCGTCCTCGGCGACTCCGGGCTGGGCAAGAATCCCTTGCGTCCCTTTGGCGCAACGCCGACCGCCGCCCTGGTCACCGACCTTCAGTACTTTCTTCAGAACGACGATGACATCAACCCCAAGGCGAACGCCGCGGATCCGGGCGATCCGTACTACGGCTGTCGCGCCCGGAGCGCTGTCCTGATCACGGACGGTTTCCCGAACGGCGACATGCGTGGACCCCCGGTGAACTGCCAGGCCCTGGGTGCGCCGGTCGGCGCAGGCGGGTGTCCCTACGAGGAGGTTGCCGACACGGTGTCCTCGATGATCGCGAATGGGGAGCTCGACAAGTTCTATGTCATCGGGTTCGCCCTGGATGGAGACGCCGCGCAGGTGGCCGCGGTCGGAGCGCTTCTGAACGACATTGCGTCGGTGGGCGACACCGGTCAGGCCTTCTTGGTGGCCGACCGCGCCGAGCTCGTGACGGCCTTGAGCACGGCCCTCAACGAGCAGAACCCGGGCGCCACCAGCCGAACCGCTCCCGTCAGCACCGGCCTGTCGCCGGGCCTGGTTCAAGCCGAGTTCATTTCGGGTTTCAACGCATCGGTTGATGCTTCGGACCCCTGGGACGGAATCCTCGAGCGCCGCCGAACCGAGTGCATCAACGGGATCCCGGTGACTCAGGTCGTCGACGACTCCGACCGCTTCCACGTACTCCTCAACTCCCAGAACGTCGCCCCGGGCGACGTGGAGCCTTGGAGCTCCGACACGGCGGTCAACTTCGCCGGGGGTTATTCGCGTAACCTTTGGACCGTCCTGCCTGATCCCACGGAGATCAACGACCACCTGATCGGCAACGGTAGGAGCAAGCCCACGATCACTGGAATCAACCCGCCGACCGCGGGAGCGGGGCTCGACGGCGTGCCCCCCGGCGAGTTCACCAGCACCCTCCCGGCGGAGTACTTCGGCCTCGTCAGCGGCGTCGACGATGCGCTGGTCGATACGATTGTCGAATGGGTACACGGAGTCCCAGGAAGTGGGCGCGAAGACCAGCGCCTAGGCGATATCTATCACTCCACCCCGGCCATGGTCGGGCCTTTGGTCGACGACATCGAGGACCGTTCCTACAACGACTGGCGTCTCGGACTGGCGCACCAGGAGAGCCCGAACTCGCTCGAAGACCTATCCTCGGATGGCTGGCAGCTCAATCGACGCCCGCGGGTGATCTATGCGGCGACGAACGACGGTATCATCCACGCGTTCTTGGCCGATGACCATCCCGCCGGCGAGTTCACGGTCGGCAACAACCTGGATGAGTTCTCCTGCGCGGGCGGAAAAGACGCGGGAACCGAGCTCTGGGGCTTCATCCCACCGATGTTCCTCGACGATCTCGATGACCTACTCTCGGGCGGCAGCAAGCAGTGGTTCGCCGACGGCAGCATCATGGTCCGCGATCTCTACGACGGGCGCGCCTTCGCCGAGGACGACGGTAGCGGCGGGACGACCGACTCTCCGGCGGGGCAAACCAACGTCTGGCGCACCGTGCTCTTCCTGAGCTTCCGAAACGGCGGCCAGGGCATCGTGGCGCTGGATGTCACGAATCCCTGCAAGCCGGAGTTCCTGTGGCAGTTCACCGACGACAATCTCGGCGACACCTACGGACAGCCGACCGCCGCTCAGATCTTCCTCGAAGATAGCGATCCTACGCCGAGGGGAAACACCGGTGGAGCGACCGTGTTCAGTCCCCGGCAGTCGCACGCGGTGATCCTCGTGCCGGGTGGGCAGGGCGTCGAAGACACGGGCTCCTGCGCGATCCCCTCCGGGCCCCAGCTCCCCGAGGGAATGGAAACACTGGCGGCACTAACCATCACACCGCGTCCTGCCCGCCGCTGCTGGCGAGGCACCCTGTCGAGCCCCGCGGCAACCCGGCATGGCAGGAGTCTCTACTTCATCGATCTGATCACCGGTACGGTGATCCAAGAGCTCGGCGAGGATACGTTCCCAGCACCCTTGAACGGCGCGGTCTCGGTCTTCCGAGGAGACACGGGCACGGTGGGAAGCGTGGCCTACACCGTCGACGCAGACGGCGTGCTTTGGCGCATCGACATGTCGTCCTTTGACCCAGAGGACTGGGAGGCCGAAGCGCTCCACGACCTGTACTACAACGCAGCTGCCGATGCCGCCGAGCCGACGTATTACCCGCCGGCGCTCACGATCAACCCCGCCGGCGAAATCGTGATTCTGGTGGGGACTGGCAACATCGACGTCCTCGACGATGCGACAGCCGTGAACCGCGTCGTGTCGATCACAGAGAAGCTGACGTTCGACTCCAACGGGTTCGTGAGCCAGCTCGAGGGCGAGCTCAACTGGGAGGAGCAGCTCCAGGCCGGTGAGCAGATGACGGGCCCGATCGAACTCTTTGGCGGCCAGGTCTACTTCGGGTCGTTCGTGGCCGGCGGCGGCACCGCAACCGATGCGTGTCCCTTCGGCGGGAGCCGAATCTTTGGTCTTGGGTATCTCAATGCGGCGCCATTGCTCGAAGACGGCAGCGGCACCCCCACGACCGTTCTCGACTCGGGCGACATCGCAGAGTTGGAGAACGCCCTTCTCGTCGGCCTGCAGGTCACCCAGGTGCAGGTCTGCACCACGACGCAGAGCGTCTCGATCACCGATCCGTTCGGCGGGACGGCCGGCACGATAGCGATGCCGTACGCGAGCAGCGGACGTGAGTTCAGGCTGACGGGCCACCTCAGCGGGTCGGCGGCGACCAGTGGCGGCCTGTCGATCAACACGCTCGATGAATCGATCACGGCACCCGATGGCTTCACGGTCATCTCGGGCATGGCCGACACGCTGGAATGATTGGCGCGGCGGTGATATCTCGTAGCCCGATGCGCAGGTCACTACTTCTCGCCCTGACGCTGCTGACCGCGCTCGCCAGTTGCACGTCGAAGCCGGAGAGCGGTAGCAAG
>JBGUEF010000065.1:0-13162 GCA_041821485.1 Deltaproteobacteria bacterium | reverse complement strand
CGATTTCCGTGCGCGTGCGCGCTCGGCTTGATGTCGGTCGGTGGTTGTCACGTGGAGGCGTTGGACGCTCTTAGCCTGAGCCTTCGCAGCGCCTCCGGACAAATCGCAGGCGTGACTGGGGTTACGTCAATGAGCGAGCAGGACTAGGATCACTCAGCCGTCGTCCACGGCCGAAGAGTGAGGTCTTTCTATGTCCGGGTCCTGGGAGAAAACGGCGTGCATTCTCTGCGAGTGCAACTGCGGCCTCGAAGTGCAACTTGGCGGGGAGGGCAATCGGCACTTCTCCCGAATTCGCGGCGACAAGGCGCATCCCGCATCCAAGGGCTACGCCTGCGAGAAGCCGCACCGCCTCGATTACTATCAGAACGGACCCGATCGGATCACCTCGCCGCTTCGACGCAAGGAGGACGGGACCTTCGAAGAGATCGATTGGGACACTGCGATCCGCGAGGTTGCGGCGCGGCTGGCCGCGGTGCGTGACGAGCACGGTGGCGATACGATTTTCTATTACGGCGGCGGCGGACAGGGGAACCATCTTCCAGGCGCCTACTCGACAGCAACGCGCCGTGCCCTGGGGTCACGCTATCGGTCGAGCGCCTTGGCGCAGGAGAAGACCGGCGAGTTCTGGGTCGGCGGCCGCCTGATGGGGACTATGACCCGCGCGGACTTCGAGCACTGCGAGGTCGGTGTCTTCATCGGCAAGAATCCTTGGCAGTCCCACGGCATTGCGCGCGCGCGGGTCACGCTCAAGGAGATGGCCAAGGATCCCAATCGCACCATGGTCGTCATCGATCCACGTCGAACGGAAACCGCCGAGATGGCGGACATCCATCTGCAGGTGAAGCCCGGAACGGACGCATGGTTGCTTGCTGCGCTCGGGGGGATCCTGGTTCAGGAGGATCGAATCGATCACGCGTGGATCGAAGAGCACGTCGTCGGTGCCGATGACGTGATCGGGGCGTTCCAGGAGATTCCGGTCGCGGAGTACTGCGCAATTTCCGGTGTGTCCGAGGAGCTGGTTCGTGAGACCGCTCGGCGCATCGGCGATGCCGAGAGCGTGGCTATCTTCGAGGATCTCGGGATTCAAATGAACCGGCACTCGACCCTCAATAGCTACCTCAACAAGTTGCTCTGGGTGCTCACCGGAAATTTCGCGAAGCGCGGGGCACAGTACGTTCCGGCAAACATCGTGCCCATCACCGGCAAGCTCGACAAGCTCGCGGCCGGGGCCGAATGCAAGCGAAGCCCCGTTGCCGGGGATCGGATCATTTCCGGACTCACGCCCTGCAACTCGATTCCGGATGAGATCCTCACCGACCATCCGAAGCGCTACCGCGCGATGATCGTGGAAAGCGGCAACCCAGCGCATTCCGTCGCCGACAGCCAGCGGATGCGTGAGGCACTGAAGGCGCTCGACACACTCGTGGTCATCGACATCGCCATGACCGAGACCGCACGGCTGGCCGACTACGTCCTTCCCACGGCGACTCAGTATGAAAAGGCCGAGGCAACCTTCTTCAATTTCGAATTTCCCGAGAACTATTTCCATGTTCGTCGGCCGGTGTTCGAGGCGCCCGACGGCGTCCTTCCCGAAGCCGAGATCCATGCTCGGCTCTGTGAAGCGCTTGGCGCCTACACCGACGAGGACCTGGCGCCTTTGCATGCCGCCGCCAAGCACGGGCGGGCCGCGCTCCTCCCAGTGTTCTTCGGAACCGTTCTCAGCAATCCCAAGCTCTCTCCGATGGCGCCCGTCATTTTGTATCGGACGCTGGGGCCGCATCTTCCGCACGGCCTACAATCGGCAGCGGTGGTCTGGGGGCTCGTGCACCGGGCTGCGACCGCCAATCCAGGCTCGCTTCGTCGCGCTGGCTTCGATGGTGACGGCTTCGAGCCTCCGGAGAAGCTCTTCGACGCGATTCTCGAAAGCCCGTCGGGGGTCGTGTTCGCGGTGGACGAGCAAGACGAGAGCTGGGCCCGGGTGACGACCCCGGACGGCAAGATTCACGCTTCGATTCCCGAGTTGCTGGAGGAGCTTTCGAGCTTACGCGAAGGCGCTCCCGGCACGCGGGACAGCGCCTTCCCGTTCGTCCTGTCGGCCGGCGAACGGCGCTCGTTCACGGCCAACACGATTCTCCGCGACCCGGAATGGCGCAAGAAGGACCCGGAGGGGTCGCTGCGAATCAACAGTGAAGACGCCACGCGTCTCGGCGTGGTCGATGGCGACAGCGTCCGGCTGACCACCAAGCGCGCGTCGGCGGATGTCACGATCGAGGTCTCGGCCATGATGCAACCTGGGCACGTGTCACTCCCGAACGGTCTCGGCCTCGACCACACATCGAACGGAGGCGACCGCGTTCAGACCGGCGTCGCACCCAATGAGCTGACTGCTACCGAAGACCGGGACTGGCTTGCGGGAACGCCGTGGCACAAACACGTCGCTGCCCGAATCGAAGCGATTCAGTAGCTCAGAGCTGGTCTCTAGCGTTCTGCAGGAGCCTTCGCGCTTCGGTGGCGACCTCTTCGATCGGCGCGTCGGGCACGAGCTCGAACATGGCCTTGGGATCGGCGAACGACACCAGGGCGCCGCCTTCGGACTCCTGCACGACCACGTTGCATGGCAAGAGCAAGCCGATGAACGACTCGCCTTGAAGCGCCTTGTGCGCGAGCTTCGGATTGCAGGCGCCGAGGATCACGTAGGGGCGAAAGTCGACGTCGATTTTCTTCTTCAGCGTCTCTTTCACGTCGATCTTCGTGAGCACGCCAAAGCCGTTGGCTTTGAGTGCTTCGGCCACCTTCTCGAGCGCTTCGTCCACCGAGACGCCATCGAGCTGTTTGGAAAACGCATAGCTTGGGTCGTTCATCGAAAGCCTCCTCCGACCATATAAGTCGTACCTTCGGAGGCGCTACCCACGCGCAAATTATGCGCCGATTCGCTGCCATCGCTCCGTGGTAAACTCCCGCAAACGTGTACAAGACCCTCACGGCGCAGACGATCCATTACTTCGCTCGGCCGCAAGCGCGCGTGCTTCGCGAACCGCTCATTAATCGCGCCGCATGGAAGGGGAGTGAGATCGCTCAAATCGGAGATTGGCGCGAGACCCTCACCGACGCCGATGTCGCGGAGATCGGCCATGCGGTCACGGTGGCTAGAGGAACGAGGAAGCCCCTGGGGGATCTCACCAAGGAAGACTTCCCGCTGCCCACGCTGTCGAAAAGAATCGACCGTTGGAGACGAGAGGTCAGCTCCGGGCGGGGTTTTCAGGTGCTCCGTGGCGTCCCGGTCACGCGATGGACGCAGGCTGACGCCGAGCTCTTCTTCTGGTGCTTCGGTCAGCACCTCGGGATCCCCGGCGCCCAGAACCCACAGGCCGACCTGCTGGGACACGTCCGGGACACCGGCGAAAGCCCCGACGAGGTCCGCCACTATCGCACGAACGTCAACATCAACTTCCACTGCGACGCGGCTGACGTGGTCGGGCTCTTGTGTCTCCAGAAAGCCAAGCACGGTGGCCAGAGCCGGATCGCCAGCTCGGTGTCGGTCTACAACGAGTTCTTGCGCCGAAGGCCCGACTGGGTGGACCGTTTGTTCGAGCCCTTCATGATGGACACGAAGGGCGAGGGCGGGGTGCAGTACTTGCCTGTGCGCCCCTGCCGTTTCGACGACGGGCGGCTCCGCACCTTTTATCACACGGACTATTTCCGCTCGGCGGTCGGCTTTGGCGGCGAGCCGATGCTGTCGGCCGAGGACCGCGCAGTGCTCGACCTTTACAACGAGATCGCGGACTCCCTGGAGATGTGCCTCGACATGGACCTCGAGCCCGGCGACGTGCAGCTCCTCTCGAACCACACCGTGCTTCACGCGCGCACCGATTATGAGGACTACCCGGAGCCGGAGCGTAAGCGTCATCTATTGCGGCTCTGGATCTCACTTCCCTCCCGGGCGCCCCTCGGGACTCGTCTTCGAACGCAGCGGAGCCGCCTCGGCATGGTCACGACCGCCGTTCGCCTCAAGGTGGGGCACGCGATCCGACGCGCGGCCAATTGAGCTGCCTGGTCTAGTTGATCTGGTCGGCCTGGAGCACCCGTCCAGCGACCACGTACTGGTAGGGAAGCAACTCCTCGACCAGCTGGGCCGCAAAGCCAGCGGCTTCGAGCTCATGCACGACTGTATCGTGTGTGAGTCGTTTGTGCGCAGGAGGCCCCACCGGACTCTCCATCGTGAGGTCGACAATGAGCAATAGACCCCCGGGTCGCAGGGCCGCGAGTAGCTTCTCCGCATAGGCCACCCGCTCGGAGATGTGGTGCCAGGTGTTGACGATCAGGATCCGATCGACGGACCGGGCGGCGAGTGCCGGGTCGTCTGGGGCGACGATGTAAGGCCTCACGTTTCGGAGCTGCTCCTGCTCGATCCGCGTCTCCATCAGGTCGATCATCGATCGCTCAGTGTCGAGGGCGAGCACGCGACCTCCCGCCCCGACGGCTTCCGACAGGTAGCCGATGAAGTATCCAGTACCGGCCCCGAGGTCGACGGCTGTCATGCCCGGGCTGCACTGGAGCAGCTCAACGACCTCTTTGGGCCTCTGCCACTCGTCGCGAGCCGGGTCATCGAGGTGATGGGCGTAGGTTTGAGGATCGGGAAACCCGTGCCCGGAGCCGCTCGACGCCTCGTGGGTGGCGGCCGGGGCAGCCGTGGCAGGCTCGCTTTGGGACGATCTCCCATTGCAGCCAGCGGACAGGGCTGTCACAAGCGCGATTAGGGGAATTGCTCTTGGGGTCATTTGGATCACTCGATTCGTGGATTTTACAATTAGCGACATCTTTGACGCCGGCAAATGACTTCGCATATTTAGACCACGAAAACGTGACCTTCTTAACCCTGCGGAGATACGAGAAAAATTGCGCGCCAATGCCGTGGGACTATGCTGGCGCTCGTGCTCTCTGAGTTCAGAGGGGGAAAGAAAAAAGGAACTCCATGAAGAGACATCTCAACCCATCTCTCACCGTCCTGGTGTGCCTCACCCTTTTCGCGACCATGTTGATGGGCTGCAAGAAGGACGCCGAGGAGCCGGAACCCGAAGAGACGACTGGCTCCGAGATCCCTGAGCCGGAACCCGAAATCGACGTCGAGCCGGCCGAGCAGCCCTGTGTCGTCGAGACCGTGTACTTCGAATTCGATTCGGCGGAGCTCGATGGCAGCTCGCGTGCCGCCCTTCAAGAGGCCGTCGAGTGCTACCGTGGGCAGGGCTCCGGCGTGTCGCTCCTTCTCACCGGTGCGGCCGATCCGCGCGGTACCGAGGAGTACAACATCGCGCTCGGTGAGCGTCGTGCTCAGGCTGTTCGCAGCTACCTCACCTCGCTTGGTTTGGACGGAAGCAGCATCTCGACCACCTCCGTGGGCGAGGAGATGGCGTCCGGCACCGACGAAGCAGGCTGGGCCCGCGACCGAAACGTAAGCGGCTCCGAGAATTAGAACGTTGGGGGGTGTGTTCGTGGGGGGTAGCCATTGATGCTTTCGGTCTTCCTTCAGACGAGCGCACCGCAACAACTCAATCCCTGGGAACTCGTCGTCGGCGCTTCGCCGGTCGTACAGTTCGTCCTGCTGATCCTCGTCTTCATGATGGTGATGTGTCTGTACATCATCGGCGCGAAGTGGATCCGCCTGAAGCAGGTCACGGACCAAAGCCGGGGGTTCCTTCAACTTTTTTGGTCGGAGGAAAAGGTCCGCGTGTGGAACGCCAAGGCGATGAACGACATCCATGGGCAGTCGGCCAGCTACGACCGATCGCCCATCGCTACCGTGTTTCGCGCCGGGTATCGTGAGCTCGCACGAATCGCTCGGCAGGGGCGCCCCACCAAGGCGGACGTCGAGAACGTGGAGCGGTCGCTTCGCAGGGCGCAAAGCGCGGAGATGACCCGGCTCGAAAACAAGGTGTCGTTTCTGGCGACGACCGCTTCGACCGCGCCGTTCATAGGCCTTTTCGGCACGGTCTGGGGCATCATGAATTCATTCATCGCGATCCACGGTGAGAAAAGCGCCGGGCTCGACGTCGTCGCGCCGGGCATCGCCGAAGCGCTCATCGCGACGGCGATCGGACTTGCGGCCGCGATCCCTGCCGTGATGGCCTACAACTACTTCGTCCGGCGAATTCGCGTGGTGGATAGCGAGACCGCTGCGTTTGCGAGCGACTATCTGAATATCATCCGCCGCCATTTGTTGGTGGAGTAGGCGGTGGCGTTTTCGAGCGGTAGCGGAGGAGGGGGGAGCCCGCTGAGCGAAATCAACGTGACGCCGCTGGTCGACGTCATGCTGGTGTTGCTGATCATCTTCATGATTGCCGCGCCGATGCTGACGACGGGCGTCAACGTCGACCTTCCGAAAGCCGACGCGCCACGAATGGACATCGATCAAGAGCACCCTCTGATCACCGTGCAGCGCGACCAACGGATCTTTCTTTTCGAGGAAGAGGTTTCGCTCGACGTGCTGCGGGAGCGCCTCGTGACCGACGAGCGGATTCGCGATGTCGACGAGGTGTTCGTTCAAGCGGACGAGCAGGTCCCGTACGGCGTGGTCGCACAGGTTCTTGCGCTCGTACGCCAGGCTGGCATTGGAAAGATGGGGCTGGTCACCGACCCGGTCACGCGAGAGCCGAGATAGCCAATGGCTGAGGTGGGCGACTGGAGGGCACTCTCCCTTCTGGAGACGGAGCAGCCGACCCTGATAGAGATCGCGGGTGGAGTCGGCTTTACGCTGGCGGCCTTTGTGACGATTCCTGCGCTAGCTTTGCTGAGTGCGTTCTTTTTCGGCGGCGTGCAGTCGATCTTCGGGGGCGGCGTCGACGATCTACCCCCCGCGCCCATCGAAGTGATCGAGACACGGTTCGTGCGCCTCGGGAAGCGCAGGGAGCCTCGGAAATTGCCGAGCAAGGAGATCCGCGACGCGGAGCAAACGGCGCCGGTGCCCCAAGCCCCGGAGTCCGAGCCCATGGCCGCGGTTCCGACGGGCAAAGAGGAAAAGGGCCTGGCGAAGCCCAAGGAGAAGCGCAACCAGCGCGACGAGGACTTGCTCTCACAGCTTGGTGAGCGCGCGGGCGCGATTTCCGATCTGACGAAGGGGCCGGAGCTCGAAGGCGATCCGGACGGAATCGTCGAAGGCACCAAAGCAACGGGGGACGAGCTCGAGATCTACCTTGGCAAGCTCTACTCGTACTTTCGAAGGGGTTGGCAGGTCCCGTCGCTGATTACCGACGAGGAGCTGCAGAAGTTGGCCTGCGTGATCGAGCTTTCGGTCACGAAAGACGGGCGCGTGGGTGAGTACGAAGTGAAGCGCCCGAGCGGGAATGAAGCATTCGACGAATCCGTTCGTCGGAGGATGAGTCAGGCAGAGGGGGCGGAGCTTCCGGGGCCGCCGGAGTCGGTGGCGAATCGAATTTACGGGGAAACGATCTCTCTGCGTTTCTTTGGGCGGCACGCCCGTTGAGGTTGCACATGACTTTGGTTGAGTTTCGATATCGATGGATTCGGGCGGCGCTGGTCGCGGCGCTCGCGCTTGGAACCGTGGTTTTCTCCGTGTTGCCGGCCGACGGCCAGGAGGACGCGCCGCCTTTGCCCGAGGACAAAATCGTCGTCGACATCGACGCCCCCGACGAAGAGGTGTTCCGGATCGGCATTCCAGATCTGATCGGGGAGGCCAAGCAACATGCTGCGAACGGCGGGGCCGTCCTCCAGAACGACTTCCGTCTGATGCCCGGCTTTCGCGTCATCGGCCCGAAGTCGGTTCGGCACGACTATGCGGGCCTGGGCCTCGGCGTGGATCTCGGCGCCTGGGCGATACTGGGTGCGAATGGAGTCATCAAAGGCCAGGTGTTCGGCGACGACACCGCGCTGAGCGTCGAGCTGCGCTTCTACCAGTCGAGCGGAGGAGAAGTCCCCGCGCTCCGTCGGACCTATCGCGGGCCGCCAACGGAGCTCCGCAAATGGATGCATGCCTTCGTCAACGAGGTGATCGGAGTCGTGACCGGCACCTACGGGCCGTTTGGGACCGAAATTGCGTTCGCTCGCAAGCACGGGCCTGGGCACAAGAGTGTCTACGCCGCGGCGATGGACGGCTATGGGGTCCGAAAGGTGTCGAGCGGCCAGGGCGTGTCGATGCTTCCTACCTTCGGGAAGGGCGCAATTTGGTACACGCGTATGAGCACTCAGGGGATGTTCATCACGAACACGCGAGTCGGCGGGAAGCGGGTCATTGGTGGCAAGGGCATCACGATGGCACCTGCGATCTGCGGCGAGCGGATGTACTTCTCATCATCGCGTTCGGGGAACTACGAGATTTACAGTGCGAGCCTCGATGGCAAGGGCCCGCGGCGCCTGACTCGAAGTCGGGGGATCGATGTGAGCCCGACGTGCGGACCCGGCGGAAAGCTTGCGTTCGTATCGGACCGCCACGGTAGCCCGCAGGTCTTCACCATGAAGAACGACGGGACCAACGTGCAGCGTGTGACGTTCCGTGGGAACCACAATCAGACGCCGGTTTGGTGCCAGGACCCGAAGCAGCCGCTCATCGCGTTCAGTGGACGCGACCAGAACTTCGATATCTTCACGGTCAACATCGAGACCCAGGAGTACCAGCGGCTCACCCAAGGCCAGGGCGACAATAAAGACCCGGCCTTCTCGCCAGACTGTCGTTTGATCGCGTTTTCGTCGAACCGTCGCGGGTCGCCGGGGGTCTACCTTTCGGGACAAGACGGTCTGGACCAGAACCAGGTGATCACGGGCGCCGCCGAGACCGTACGCTGGGCTCGCTGAGGGGCACAAGCCGCTTGGCTTGGTGGTGTCCGCCCACTACTCTGCGGCGCAATGCTGGTTTGGAAGCGAGGATGCCTCGCGACGCTCGTGCTCTTCGCCTTGCTGCTTCCTGGATTGTGGGTGGTGCTCGGGGGTGGCGACCTTCACACCGATGGGGAGATCACGGCTACCCCGCTCGACCGCGATATCTTGAGCACGCGTGAGGACGCACAGCGCCCGATCGCGGAAGGCTTAGAGACCCGCGTCCTCTTTGGTGACCTCCACGTGCACTCCACGCTCTCGGTCGATGCCTTTCAATGGAGCCTGCCCTTGATGGGCGGGGAGGGCGTGCACCCGCCCGCCGACGCCTGTGACTTCGCCCGCTTTTGCTCGCAGCTCGACTTCTATTCGCTCACCGATCATGCGGAGGCGCTGACGCCGCGAACCTGGGCGATGGTCAAGGAGTCCGTTCGTCAGTGCAACGCCGTCGACGCGCAAAGTGAGCAGCCTGACCTCGTCGCCTTTAGCGGATTCGAGTGGACCCAGATCGGGTCAACGCCCGACACTCACTTCGGCCACCGGAACGTGATCTTCAAAGACATCGAGGACGACCGACTTCCCGCGCGTCCCATCGCCGCACCCGGCCTCGCTGCTGAGGCGATGTCCGACATGAGCACCATTCGTGCAAACATTTCGATTCCATTTCGAGCGTTCCCGGACCAGCAGCCCTACAACGACGTTACGGCGCACGTACTCGAAATCATTCGAGTGGACGACTGTCCGGGAGGCGTGGCTTCTCCAGATCTCCCGTCCGATTGTCGCGAGAGCGCGGCGACACCCGAGGTGCTCTTCCGCAAACTCGGGGAATGGGGCATGAGCTCCATGGTCATTCCCCACGGAACCACCTGGGGTCTCTACACGCCTCCGGGGTACCTCTACGACAAGCAACTCCAGGCGAAACACGACGATCCGAAGTGGCAGCAACTGATCGAGGTGTTCTCGGGGCACGGCAATTCCGAAGAGTATCGGACGTTCCGCGCGGTGGAGCAGAGCGGCGACGAAGCGGTCTGCCCGGAGCCAAGCGAAACCTACGAGCCCTGTTGCTGGCGTGCCGGCGAAATCATCCGGAGCCGTTGCGACAACCCGCTCTCCGAAGAGTGCGATGAGCGCGTCGAGGCGGCGCGGCGGAACTACGTGAGGGTTGGCATCGCAGGTCATCTGACGCTGCCGGGCACAGAGCTCACCGAGTGGGGCAACTGTGGCCAGTGCACCGACTGCTTCGACCCGAGCTTCTCATATCGGCCCGGCGGCGCCGTGCAGTACATCCTGTCCCGCGGGAACTTCGACGAGGCGGGGGAGCCGCGCCATACGACCCTCGGCTTCATCGCGTCGAGCGACAACCACACCGCTCGGCCCGGGACCGGCTACAAGGAATACGAGCGCCGCAAGATGACCGAAGCGCGCGGCGCCTCGACCGAGGAATGGCAGAAGGTCCTGTTTGGCGATCCCGCGAAGGCGAGCCAGTCCGTGCCCCTGTCCCCGAGATCTGTGAACGCGAAGCCGCCTTTCCGCAGGGTGTGGCTGGAGCGTCAGGCTTCGTTCTTTCTCACGGGTGGCCTCGTCGCCGTGCATGCGAAGGAGCGAACGCGCGACGCGATTTGGCAGGCGCTGTCCGACCGGCACGTCTACGGGACCTCGGGGGACCGCATTCTGCTCTGGTTTGATCTGCTCAACGCGAGTGAGGAGCGCGTGCCCATGGGCAGTCAGCTCGAGTTCGAGGGGACCCCGAAGTTCCGGGTTCGCGCGGCCGGCGCGTTTGCTCAGCTACCCGGTTGCCCCGACGAAGTGACCGAGGCACTGGGGGCCGAGCGAGTGGATCGGATTTGTGCCGGCGAATGCTACCGCCCGTCCGACGAACGCCGGCGTATCACGCGCATCGAGGTCGTTCGAATCGGGCGGCAAATGGAAGAAACGGAAGCCGTCGAAGAGCTGATCGAGGACCCCTGGCTGACGGTTCCATGTCCCCCCGATACCGAGGTCTGCGAGGTCGAGTTCGACGATCCTTGGTACGCGTCCGCGGGCCGGGAGGTTCTCTACTACGTTCGCGCGATCCAGGAGCCGACGCCGGCGGTCAACGCAGGTCAGCTTCGTTGCGACGGCGAAGCGTGCAAGCCGTGTTACGGCGACTATCGCGTCCCGTTCGATGAGGACTGTCTGTCGATGAACCAGGAGCGTGCCTGGTCCTCGCCAATCTATCTCAGCGCGCCCTAGCGGTCGTCGCAGTCGGCGGGGCCGAGGTCACGCACCTTGCGCAGCTCCTTCTTGGCCCTGGGCACGAGCGGCGAGGTCTTGTGGTTCTTCAGCAGTGCTTTTAGGGCAGTGCCCGCGTCGTTGCACGATCGCACCTGCAGGAACGCTTGCGCCATGTCATACAGCGTTTTGTCGAGGGCATCGCCCTTGCGGTAGGTCGAAAGCACCTTCTGAAACTCGCCGAGCGCCGCGGCGGCTTGGTCTTGCTTCAGGTAGCTCGAGCCGATCATGTACTGCGCGTTGTCGGCGTGGTCATCCTTCGGGTACCGTTCCACGTAGGCTCGGGCGAGGGCGCGGGTGTAGGAATGCTTGTTGATCCGATACGCCTTCGTCAGCGCTTCCCAGTGTGCGCTCTTGCTTTTCGGAATCTCGCCCACATCCAGCGCGACATCCATGCCCGCTGCGCGTGCGACTTCGCTCAACTGGCGCTGAAGCTCGAGACTTCGCTGCGCCTGTGCTTGACTGGCTCCGCTGCTCTCGTTGCGAAGCTCGGCGATCTCACCCTCCATCAAGGCTAGACGCGCTTGAATTTGTTCGATCTGCAATCCTTGATCCGCGCTGTTGCGGCGAAGGACTCGGCTCGCCTCCGCCAGCGCCTCTTCGAGCTCTCTTCGCTTGACCTCGAGGTCATCTTCGAGCGAGTCGAGCCGCTTCTGATTGGCGGCGATGTCGGTCTGCATTTGGCTGATGCACCCTGTCGCCGGGGTAACAAATAGCGGAAGCGCGACCAGCCCCACGCAGAGGGTCGGGCGCAACCGGCTGAACAGTCGAAACATCCCCATCACCGCCCGGTTTAGTATAGATGGGTTATCCGTGCCATTTTATGGGCCCGGGTGCAGTAAGCCGTTGTCGTCCACGATGATTTGGAGCTGCTCGAGTCCGTCCTGGAGCTTCGCGAGGAACGAGGTCGAATGCGGGACGAAGTGGAAATTCGGGTGCTTTGACCAGAGCTCGCGCAGGCGCATGTCGAGGTGCCGGGCCTCCTCATTGCTTTCGGTTCTCGTTGGATTGCCTCCCTCGATCGAGATATCGCCGACGGCTGCCGACTCGAAGAAGATGACGGCATCATAACGTCCGAGCTGCTCCTCGAGGCTGGTGTCGAGGCTGTCGAAAAAGCCCTCAGGAGCTTCGTCCGGCCAGAAAGCAGCGCCGTCGACGGTGCCGCGGTCGCAGAGGAGCACGCGGCCGGGGTAGTGCGCGCTCTGGATGTCTTCCAATGCTACCTGCGCGTGGAAGATAGCTCGCTGCGTCGCCATGCGCGCTTCGGGTTCGCCCAATCGAGGGAAGCCGCCCTTGAACAGCATCGTTGCCGTCTCGGGCACGATCACGACCTTCTCGCCGATCTCGCGGCGGAACAAATCCGCGGCGGTGGTCTTTCCGCCGCCCGGGCCACCGGTGAGTACGATTCGAAAGTCAGTCACGGGAAGATGCCATCGAGCGAGTAGGAGTTCGATACGCTCTCTATCGCATTGAGGTACGCCGAGGTGCGGATGTCTGGGAGCCCCTTCCGCCTCCACGGCTCGCGGATATTCTCATACGAAATAGCCATCGTGTTCTCGAGGGCCGTACGAACGAAGTCGATCTCGTTCGGCGCTTGCAAGAGTAGCGCCGCGTCCTCGGGAGGCAGGGTCTTGCCAGTGAGGCGCGCGATCGCGTTGAGTAGTCGATGGTTCGCCATCTGCTGGTAGCGGCGGGTCATGCGTTCGAAGCTCACGTGTGAAAGATTCTTGATCCACTCGAAGTACGACACCACGACGCCACCCGCATTGGCGTAAATGTCGGGGATCACCATTGTGCCCGCCTCGCGCAGGATCTGGTCCGCCTCGGGATCCACCGGGCCGTTTGCCGCCTCGACGATGATTTTCGCCTGAAGCCGTGCCGCGTTGTCCGCCGTGATTTGATGCTCCAGCGCGGAGGGAATCAGCACGTCGCAGGCCTCCTCCAGGATGGCATCCGGATTGGCCAGGAATCGAGCCCCCTCGAACCCTCTGAGGGACCCGGTCTCAGCCCGGTGTAGCAGGACGGCTTCCACGTCCAGCCCGCCCTCGTCGTAGAGCGCGCCGTCGCTGAC
>JBGUEF010000064.1:0-13172 GCA_041821485.1 Deltaproteobacteria bacterium | reverse complement strand
GTACGGCGGTGCCAACGAGTTTCTCACCTACGGCATCGAAGAAGCACCGATTCAATGGTGGCATGAAGAGCTGACTCGCCGTCTCGACGCGGAGTCATGAGGTGCTGGCACTCGTCAACTCTTAACCCTTTGAAAAAGGGGACTGTCCCCTTTTAATTTCGTTTGGCTTGTTTGGACCAGGAGTCTTTGAGTTGGATGGTGCGGTTGTAGACGGGGTGGGTTCGGGTGCTGTCGGGGTCGACGACGAAATAGCCTAGGCGTTCGAACTGGACCCTTTCGCCGGGGCCGCGAGCGGCTAGGCTGGGCTCGAGCTTTGCGTGTTGTAGTACTTCCAGAGAGGACGGGTTGATGCGATCGGTGAAGTCGCCTTCGTGTGCTTCGTCGAGTGGGTTTTCATCGTTGAAGAGGCGGTCGTAGAGGCGCACCTCGGCATCGACCGCGTGCTTCGCGCTGACCCAGTGGATCGTGCCGCGCACCTTGCGTCCATCCGGGGCGTTGCCGCCTTTGGACTCCGGGTCCCAGGTACAGCGGAGCTCGACGACGTTGCCCGCGTCGTCTTTGACGACTTCGTTGCAGGTGACCAGCGCGCCATACCGCAAGCGCACCTCCTTGCCCGGCGCGAGGCGGAACCACTTCTTGATCGGCTCTTCCATGAAGTCGTCGCGTTCGATGAACACCTCGCGCGTGAGGTGGAGCGTTCGCGAGCCGAAGCTCTCGTCGTTCGGGCTGAAGGGCGCGACGAGCTCGACCTCTTCACCTTCGGGGAAGTTCTCGATCACCAGCTTCAAGGGCCGCAGAACCGCCATGGTGCGCGGCGAGGTGGCATTGAGATCTTCGCGAAGAGCATGCTCGAGGAGCCCCACATCGACGACGCTGTCTCGCCGCGACACGCCGATGCGCTCTGCAAATCGGCGAATCGCTGCAGGCGTGTACCCGCGACGGCGCATCCCGGCCACCGTAGGCATCCGGGGGTCATCCCAGCCGCTGACGCGCCCTTCCTCGACGAGCCGTTTGAGCAGGCGCTTGCTCATCACCGTGTAGGTTAGGTTCAGGCGCGCGAACTCGTATTGCCAAGGCATCGGGTCGAAATCGAAGTGCGACACGAACCATTGATAGAGCGGATTGTGGTGCGCGAACTCCAATGTACAGACGGAGTGGGTGATGCCCTCGAACGCATCCGACATCGGATGCGCGTAGTCGTACATCGGGTAGATGCACCAGTCGTCGCCCGTGCGGTGATGCGTCACCTTGCGAATGCGGTACATGAGCGGGTCGCGCAGGTTGACATCCTTGGACGCCATGTCGATCTTCGCCCGCAATACGTGAGCGCCCTCGTCGAACTCTCCGGCTCGCATCCGAGCCAGTAGATCCAGATTTTCCTCGACGCTTCGATCCCGAAACGGGCCGTTCACCCCTGGCCTGTAAAAGTCACCGCGGCCCTCGCGGATCTCTTCGAGACTCTGACTATCGACATACGCGAACCCGCGCTTGATCAGGTCCACCGCACAATCGTAGAGCCGCTCGAAGTAGTCCGACGCGAAGTATTCATGGCTCCCCCAATCAAACCCGAGCCATCGGACGTCTTCGCGGATCGACTCTACGTACTCGGTATCCTCAGCCTCCGGATTCGTGTCGTCGAAGCGAAGATGGCAGCGCCCCTGATCGGAGAGCTCCGCAGTCGTGAAGTTCAAACAGATCGACTTGGCGTGCCCGATGTGCAGATAGCCGTTGGGCTCGGGGGGAAACCGCGTCACGACCTGCCCGCCGTGCTTCCCGTCGCGGATGTCGGCTTCAACGAGGTCGTGAATGAAGTTCGGCGCGTTCTCTTGGCCTTCGGCTTTGCCCTTCGGCTCGCTCATGCGGCAGGTCTAGCGCGGTTTTGGCCCTGATGCCGCCTTTGCGTCCGGCCTCTGGCGCGCCCACGGCGCGCGACTATCCTTGGGCCCATGCTCTCAAAGCTCGTCTTGGTTGTCTTGGTCATCATCGTTGCAGCCGTGCTCTACATGCGCTTCTCCGCGGTACGTATCTCGGGAGGCGAGGCGCGCCAGCTCGTCGCGAAGGGGGCAATCCTTCTCGACGTTCGCAGCCCCGGGGAGTTCTCCGGGGGGCACATCGAAGGCGCCATCAGCATCCCGGTCCAGGAGCTCAGCGGACGGGTCGACGAGTTCGGCGACAAGGCGGGTCAGATCGTCGTCTACTGCCAAAGCGGCAACCGCAGTGCGATGGCAAAGCGATTGCTCGAAAGTAATGGCTTCGCGAACGTTCACGACCTGGGCGGCATCGGGCAGTGGTGAGCGCCGTGTCGGCAAGCTACATCTGCGCCGATTGCGACCATGAGTTCCTCCCCGAAGAAGCCGGCGACGATCCTCGCTGTCCGAAGTGCAGCCGAACCGAAGCCGTAGAGCCGGCCGACGACTCCGCGCTTCAAAGCGACATCTGGCGCCAGTGGCTGGTCGTCTTCGCGCTTCTCTTCATCGCAGGCATTGCCTACGTGGTGTTCGAATGACCCTCCACATCTCCTACGTTTCCGATGTCCTGTGCATTTGGGCCTACGTGGCCGAGGTTCGGTTGGACGAGGTGCGCAAGGAGTTCGGCTCCTCGGTCGAGCTGGAATACCGCTTCATCCCCATTTTCGGCGCCACTCGCCATCGCATCGCCGAAGGCCGAAAGGACCGAGGCGGATACGCGGGGTTCGGGGAACACGTGCGGAAGGTCGCCGAGGGTTTCCCCCACGTCACGGTGAACGCGCGCGTCTGGAGCGAAGTCGCGCCGACGACTTCCTCAGCGGCGCACGAAGTACTCTGCGCGGCGCGACTACTCACCCAAGAAGGAGTCATCGACTCGGCGCGTCGCGGGGACCTCGGTGGACGCACCCTCTTCGAGGAGGCGACCTGGCAGATTCGCTCTGCCTTCTTCGAGCACGCCCGGGACATCTCCAACCGCCAGGTGCTTCTCGATGTGCTCTGTCAGGTCGGACTACCGACCGACGCCATCGAAGCTAAGCTGAGCTCCGGCGAAGCGATGGCCGAGATGTGCCGCGACATCGAGCTGCGCGACGAAAACAAAATCGAAGGCAGTCCGACCTATTACCTCAACCAGGGTAGGCAGAAGCTCTACGGCAACGTCGGCTATCGGGTCGTCTCGGCAAACCTGCGCGAGCTCCTAGAACAGCCGGAGCACCAGGCCTCCTGGTGCTGACCTAGGCCAGGCGGAGAAGGCCCACTGGGCTCAGGGCATCGACTCTCGGCCCTCGGTGCCGGAGATGCTCTCCGGCCCACGGCCTAGCAGGCGCATCACGAACAGCCCCAGGCCGCCGCCGACAAGGGCAGCGATGTGAAGCGCGACGAGAGACATGATGACGACGAGAAATGCAGTGTCCATGGGAAACCCCCTGATCCGGTTCCGCGAGCCACGTGCTGGGGCAGGCCACTCGGGTTCCTGATACGCACCAGCATGGGGATAGCGACGCACTGCGTCAAGTATTAAGGCTGCAACTTTATAATAATATTGTTATTCGCCGCTGAAAACCCAATGATTCCGCTATGCTTGAATGCGAGAATATCCGCCCGCCTGCACCCGCAGTCCTGGTTCATAGCGTGAACGCTCGGCTGTGGGCTCAGGCCGCGTGCGGGCTGGAAGCCTCTTGCGGTCGGCTGTGGTCGCCGGTCAAGACCGGCGCTCCGTCGCGGAAGCGGACCCTCATCTGCATGCCGCGCTCGCCAGGATTCAGCGATATCTGGGGGACGATATCGGGCTCGAAACCCTCGAGGAGGTTGATGTCCACGTTCTGGATCAGTGTGCCGAGGACGAGGCGCATCTCCATCATCGCGAACTGCTTCCCGAGGCAAACCCGGGGACCCGCGGCAAAAGGAACGTACGCCCCCTTCGGGAGCTGGCGCTCGAAGTCGCGGGTCCAGCGCTCAGGCCGGTACTCCAAGGGCTTGTCGAAGTACTTGGCGTTGCGCCCCGTGGCGAGAGGGCTCACCGCGAGGATCGAGCCCTTCGGGAAGAAGTAGCCGCCGAGATTGAGATCCGTCTGCGCCTCGCGGCCGTAGATCCACACCGCCGGAAGACGGCGAAGCGATTCTTTGAGGCACATCTCGAGGTACGGCAGGTTCCGCAAGTCATCGACGCCGATCGACTTGTCGCCGATGGTCTCGTCGATCTCTCGCTGCGCCTTCGCCAATTTGTCCCGATTGGTCGCTAGTAGATACCAGGCCCAGGTGAGGGTGTGCGCCGTGGTCTCGTGGCCCGCAAAGATGAGCGTCATCAGCTCGTCGCGCATTTGCTGGGCGGACATGCTGCCCTCTTCATCAGCGGCAAACACGATGTGTGACATGAGGTCGCCACGATCCTTCTGCTGTTGGCGCCGCGAAGCGACCAGGCGTTCGATGACGCCGTCCATCGCGTCGAGCGAGCGAACCATCCGCTTGTTGCGTTCGGAAGGCCACCATCGTGGTGCGGGGATCGGGGTTTGCGCGTGGTCGATCAGCGCCTCCATGATGGCTTGCATCGCATCGTGCACGGTCTCGGAATCGTGCGCGAGATCCGTGTCGAACAGGGTCTTCGCAACGACGCGGAGCGTGAGCTGCACCATCTCGTCTCGAAAATCGCGTTGCTCACCATCATTCCAAGCGCGAATCATGTCGCGCGTGTACTCGCCCATCGTGGGCGCATAGGCGTCGACGCGCATCTTATGGAAGCCCGGCATGATCAACTTGTGTTGGCGTTTCCACGACTCACCATCGTTTGGCACCAGCCCGTTCCCGAGAAACGGCTTCCACATCTGTTTCACCACCTTTGGCTTGTAGATGTGCTTCGCGTGCGTGACGTTGATCGCGTTGACGACTTCTGGATCACGAATGAAGTACGACGAACCGGTGAGCACCCGGGTCACGAACACGTCGCCGTATTCCTCGTGCGCTTCGAGCAAGAACTCGGCGGGGTTTCGCTTGAAATCGAAAGTGCCGCCCCAGAGCCAGTGCCCCTTGTGCCGGGGCATGGGCTTGGGCGGGGCCAGATCTTCTTGGGCGTCGACAAGCAGCGTCATGGTTTACAGAATGTAAACTTATCGCTCCGGCCTCGCAACTTAACAGTTTGTAACTTTGCCTCCTCTCACATGGACGAATTCCAAAGGTTTCCAAGGCGCTGGGTCACGTAAAAACCCTGGTCGCCGCCGCTGGCCTCGGCCTCATGCCCGTTCTCCTGGGGGCTCCACACATCTCCGAGACCCTGGTCTGCGTAGAGTGGTGCCTCGAGCCCAGCCGTGGGCGTCTCTTCGCTGGACGTCCAAAGGTTGTCGAAGCCGCGTTCATTTTGGAACTGCGCCGTGAGGCTCGACCCCTGTTGGACGCCAAAGCCGGCGCAGCCCACGGTGCCGAGGGAAAGAACGATTCCAAGTGTCAGTAGTTGCTTGCTCATGTTGACCTCCTGATGTATTCACTGTATACATCTATGTATACGGCGTTCACTTTTAATGTCAACACTGTTTACAGCGAACCCCCGAATAAGTTACAATCAGCCATGGCAGTCGCTAAAAAAGCTTATCATCACGGAGAATTACGCGAATCCTTGCTCAGCGCTGCCGGAGCCCTGCTCGAGCAGGACGGTCCGGCTGGGCTTTCTTTGAGGAAGGTGGGACGCCAACTCGGCGTCACCCCCGGGGCTCCGTACAGGCACTTCGAGGATAAGGACGCTCTTCTGGCCGCCCTTGCGACCGAGGGCTTTCGCAAGCTGCGCGCCGCAATACTCGCCAACCAGGAAGGCGCCCCCGACGGGCAAGATCGGCTTCGGCGCGCCGGCCTCGGTTACCTCGAGTTTGCGTCAACCCACCCCGAGCTCTTCAGGCTGATGTTCGGCTGGATGCCTGCGCGCGACGTGCCCGAGCTCTGCGAAGCTGGCGATGCGGCCTTCGCTGCTTTCGAGAGCATCCTCGAGACCTGCGATGAGGAAGGCCTCTTGTCTCGGAGCGTGCGCGAAGCCGGCCTACTCACCTGGTCGGCCGTACACGGCGCGGCATTCTTGGCGATCGATGGCCGCCTCCAACTGGGCGAACCCACGCCGAACGCGGAGTGCGTCCTCAACCTCCTGCACGACAGCCTCTGGTCGGGCATCGGCCGACGCTAGTCGTACGACACTGCAAGCGCGTCACTCGTACGACACTGCAAGCGCGTCGATGAAGGCGTCTAGTTGATCGCCTGGGAGCGCATTGATGCCGGCCGCCGCCGCACGGCCGCCACCGGTCGGGAATTTCCGGCAGAGCTCGTCCGCGCCCTGCTTGCGGTCGAGCGGCGCGCGTACACTGACCAGGTACGTGCCATCGGGGCGCTCGGTGAGCACGGCATGGGCGCGGGCGGGCGAGGCGTTCGCCAGGTCGTTGCTATACACACCCGACACGCGCCGCGCCCAGGTCTCATTGGGCAAAATATAGACCGCCGTCTTGTCGGATTCGCGGGTGGGCTTCACCGCCGCGGCAGCAGCCATGTCTTGACGATACCCCGACTCGAGCTTCTCGAAGGTCTCCCGATCGCCCTCGATGAAGTCGAACGGGCTGGTATAAGGCTTCATCCGCTCGAACAGCTCCGCCGGCGCGAAGTGCAGATCCGCGAGGGACGCTCCGTAGGCGTTGTAGTTCATGTAGACGCCGAGGTTCTCGAGCAGGTTGAGCTGCTCTCCGGAGAGGCCGAGAGGCCCCGCAAGTGTGTGCGCGCTGGCCTTGAGGTTGTCGCCAAAGGCACCGGTCACCGCCCACTCGACGTACTTCCCCTTCAAGTACCCGTTGACGAGGAGACTGGTGCACACGTTGGAATCGGTATCGATGATCGTGGTGAGCTTGTCGCTCTCGGGGATCTCACCGGCAAAGTGGTGATCCACGTAGAAGATCTCCGCACCGGCTTCGAGGGCCTTCAGCACGCCCTCACGATTCTTGTCGAAGCTGATGTCGAGGGCCGTGATTCGGTCCCCCGCTGCAACCTCGGCCTTTGCGACCAGCGCGATGTCTCGCTTGACGCCCGTGATGAGCGTGCTCTCCAAGGGCTCGGCATTGCGAAGCTGCGTGAGCGCGCAGATACCGTCCGCATCCCCGTTGAAGATATCGATCTGGGCCATGGGATCTCCTAGCCTAGGGATGTGGACCGCGCGAGCTCTCGTCGCCGCACCTGTCTACGAAGCCAGGCGCGACCGATCACGAACGGAATGACGAACAGCACATGGTGGAGGCGGATCCCACTCCGCTCCGACCCATAGACGGGTCGCACTGGGATCTCCCGCACGCGCAGGCCACAGACGGCCAGCTGGCTCAGTAGGTCGTTCGGGTAGCCGTAGCCCTTCCACAACCCATCCCAATCGAGCTCGTCTTGCGTGCGACGATTCATTGCCACGTACCCGCACTGCGAGTCCTGCAGGTCGAAGCCGATCGCCAGTCTCGTCAGCAACGAAAACACGTGATTGCCGAGCCATCGATGCCAGGGCATGGCCTTGCCCGCCTCAGGCCAGCTCAGACGGTCGCCCTTCACGTAGTCCGCCTCCCCCGTGATCAACGGCGCCAGCAACGCGGGAAGATCGGCGGGGTCCATCTGTCCGTCTGCCGCCATCACCGCGGTGAGGTCCGCCCCGAGCGAGAGCGCGTGTCTGCAACCGGTAGTGATTGCCGCGCCAACTCCCCGATTGGACTCGTGTTCGATCACGTCGACTTGCCGATCGACGGCGCGAGCGATTTGCGCCGTGGTGTCGGCGCTCGCGTCGTCGACGACGACGATGTGGTCGACGAAGCCGGGAACACCTTCGACGGCGGCCCGAATCAGCTTCGCTTCATTGTATGCCGGCATCACGACGGCGATGGTTCTACCCTCGAGCATCGTGTCTCGCTCGATGGGGGTGTGAGTCCGGCATCTAGCGACGGGCTATCTCCTCGCGATTCGCAGGTCAAGCGCTTGCGGCAGAACCGGGGGCGGCGTATCCCCCCTCGCGAATGGCTGAAGTCCTCTTCGTGTCCAAGCCGGTCGCCCCCCCTTGGAACGACAGCAGCAAGAATCTGGTCCGTGATATTGCCGGGCATCTCGAGCGCCACTCCCCGGTGCTGATGGGGCGCCCCGGTCAAGCCTGCCCGATCGATCGCGGACGCGTCGAAGCCGTGTACGGGGCTGCCTCCGAAGGGGGCTTTGCGCCGAGCATACGAGAGAACCTGGGCGTCTTTCGCCATCTGCTGCTCGGTCGCTCGGTGGACCTTTGGCACTTCTTTTTCGCACCGAACCCAAAAAGCTCGGCGGCCGGTCGCTTGGCCGGCGCGATTCGGCGAGTCCCAAGCGTCCACACGGTCTGTAGTGTTCCTGCCGACACCATCTCGGTACGGAGGCTTCTGTTTGCCGATGCGACGGTCGCCTTATCGCGGTCGGCGTATGAGCGTTTCCGTCAAGAAGGCGTCAGCGAGAGCGCGCTGCGGGTGATTCCGCCATCTGTGCCCCCACTCGCAGAACCAACTTCGGACGAACGACGGGAACTTCGCAAGAAGCACGACCTGCCGGCAGACGCGCCCATCTGGATTTACCCCGGAGACCTCGAGTTCGGCGGCGGCGCCGAGATCGCGCTGCAGGGCTTTGCCGCATGGAACCGCCGCGAGGCGACCCTGCTGATGGCCTGCCGCCGCAAGACGCCACAAGCAGACGAAGCGCTCGCCCGTCTCCGCACGCAAGCCAAGCGATGGGGCATCGAACCGCAAGTGCGCTGGGTCGGGGAAACGCGGGACATTCACGAGCTCCTCGCACTGAGCGACTTCGTCGTCATGGTGAACCGGACGGCATACGCCAAGATGGACTACCCGCTGGTCGCGCTCGAATCGATGTGCCTCGGGCGGCCAGTGCTCGTGGGAACGGGAACACCCTCTGCGGAGCTCGCCGAAGACGGCGGGGCGGTCGCTGTGGAGACGAATGCCGAGGCCCTGGCCGAGGCGATCGAAGGGTTGAGCGCCGACCAGGCCGCCAGCGCGGAACTCCGTCGCCAGGCAAGGGAGCTGGCAACGTCGAGGTTTTCACCGCGAGCAGTCGCGGCAGCGTACGAGCTGCTCTATGAGGAGATCCATGGGTGACGCATCTGAACAGAAGGCACGACGATACTACGACGACTTTAGCGACTCGTACGAACGAGGGCGAGGCTATGGCTATCACCGGATGATCGACGACCTCGAGATTCAGGCCACGATGCCCTACGCTCGGGGCGCACGGGTGCTCGAGCTCGGTTGTGGGACCGGTCTGATCCTCTCCCGCGTCGCCGAGGTCGCAGAGGAGGCCGTGGGGATCGACCTCTCGGAGGGCATGGCACAGCTCGCACGGGACCGCGGCCTCGATGTGCACATCGGAAGCGTGTGCGACCTCCCATTCGAAGATGACCAGTTCGATCTCACCTACAGCTTCAAGGTTCTCGCGCACGTGCCCGACATCGATGCCGCGCTTCGTGAGGCGACGCGCGTGACGCGGCCGGGCGGCCACCTTTTGCTGGAGTTTTACAATCCCTGGAGCCTTCGCTATCTCGCGAAGAAAGCCGCTGGCCCCCAGCCGATCGGGGATGACCGGACCGAAGCGGATATCTCCACCCGCTGGGACTCGCCTCGCGACATTCCGGCGTTGTTGCCGCCCAACGTCGAGCTCGTCGACTACTACGGCGTCCGGGTGCTCACGCCATTCGCCGCCGTGCACCGGATCCCCGGGATCGCGCGCGGCTTGAGCCGAGCCGAGCGCCTGGCAAGCCGCTCGCCACTTCGATACTTCGGTGGCTTCCTAATCGCGGTGTTGCGGAAGTCCTAAGCGGGGTACCATCCCCGGCCGTGGTACAAAACGCTACCTCACCAGAGAGAGATGTGCTGAGCGAAGCCAAGAGCGTTCGCCAGCAAGTGCTCCAGTCTTCGTTGTTCGTTGCCGTCCTGGTGGGCGGCTTGGCGTTCGTGCGAACGCTGCTCGATGCGATTGACCTCGAAGCCTGGAGAACCGTCGGCGCGACGGTCACTCTGTACGGGGGGTTCGTCGTCCTGTTCTTTGCGAAGCGTCTGCCCTACCGGATTCGAGCCCTCGGATTCCTTGGCCTTCTCTACGTCATGGGCGTCATCACCTTGCTCCTAGCGGGCTACCTCGCTGCGCCTGTACTGATCTTGGCGTGCCAGAGCGTCCTTGCCTCCGTGCTGTTTCGGCGTCGCGTCACTTTGATCGTCCTCGGCCTGAACCTCGCTACCTTGCTCGCTGTAGGCGCAGTGCTGTCAACGGGCGTCGTGGTGGTCGAAACGACGACGTTCTATGACCCGGCTGGATTCATGAACTGGATACGCGTGGCGACGATCTTTGCGGTGTTTTGTGGCATCGCGGTCGTCAGCGTCGATGTCGTCACAAATCACCTGAACCAAAGCCTGCGAGACCAGGCCGAGCTGATCGAAAACCTAAAGGGCGCGATGCAGCTTCGTGACGAATCAGAGCACCAACGACGCGCAGCCGAATCGCGTCTTCGCGACTCTACTTCACCGAAGGCGTAATCGCAGGATCGATCGGTCGAGCCGGGCCCGGCGATCGGCCGCTACTTCTCGGCGCGCCGGAGCTGCGACGCGAGGATCATGGCGACCATCATGAAGCCAAAGGCGATGAGTGTTCCCCAGGCGGCGCCGACCTCACCCATGCGAGGGATCAGGATGACATCGGCAGCGAGGTTGATGAGGGCCGAGGTCACGGCGATCGCGGAGACCGTCTTGGCATGCGTGGCAGCGAGCAGCGATGATTGCCAGAGCATCGAGATTCCAAGGAATCCCAGGGCAATCGCAAGAATGGGGATGGAGCGAATGACACTCGGGGATGTGCGGTAGGATTCCGCCAAGATCGGCGTGTACATCACGATGAGGGGTAGCAGCACCACCAAGAGAGCGACCCATGCCGCAAGCTGCATGCTCGTTCTGCGGAGTAGCTTCCGCGCGCCCTCGCGGTCGCCCCTTGCATAGGCCGAGTAGTACAAGGGATTGAACGAATGGAGTGTCACGACGTTGACCGTGCTGACTAGCAAAGCGATGCGGTACGCTGCTTCATAGCGGCCGGCCGCGGCGATTCCGTTCCATAGCGCCACGTAGAGGCGGTCTGCGCTCTGGTACCCGACGTAGGCGAGCGCCGTGAGAACCATCGGCAGCGAGAATCGAATCGGCACGCTCAGCGAGGCGAGTGAAGGAGGTCGCTTGAGCCAGCCCTGTCGAGACAAGATCCACATGGCCGCGAGCCCCGCGCCTCCCTGGGCCAAGACGAGGCCTCCCCAGCGCGCCTCCCAGGTCCAGCCGAGCACGAAGAAGAGAGAGATCGCAATGAACGGCCGGGTCCCGTCGACGAACTCAGACCACATCGCCGCTCTGGTCGGCTGACTCTGCGCCTCGTGGACCGTCTGGGCGTAGAGGCGTGCAGTTGCGAGCGTCGCCGCAACGAGCACGCCCGCGACAGCCCAGCGGGGGATCGCTTCGCCTTCGAGCATGAAGAGCGAATCGGGGAGAAGGAACATCGCGAGCGTCGTCAGACCTCCAATGCAAAGAGAGACGCCGAGCATGCCTCCCAGGTCGCTAGCCAGATCGGAGCGTGGCTTCTTGTGGAGGTAGACCAGGATGTACGTTTGCGGCGCCAAGGTCACCGTCGCGACTGCGATGCCAAAGACGACCCCTTCGAGAATCGCAAAGCGGCCGTAATCCGCCTGGTCCAGCAGATGGGTCCACAGCAGGTGCGCAAGTTGGACAAGGCCCCCCATCGCGCTCGCCATCGTGTAGATGACGACGTTTCGTCGGAACGCTTTCTTCTGTGTGGATGCGCCGTCCAGAGGAAGTCGGGGTAGTCCAGCCGCGCCGTCTGCGCCAGTGGCAGCGCCGCGACGGGGTTCGCTCCGCAGGAGCCCTCGCTAGGCGAGCCGGCTGGATCTTCGTCCGGCTGCAGCTATCACAATGTTCAGGAGCGACCGAACGCAATGGGGATGTTCAGAAGGATCAAGCAGAGGGCGTACATCGAGAGAGCGAAGGTTCATTTGCGGGCGCTGGCCTCGAAGCAAGCTTCCAATGGCGACCGGCGACTGTTCGTCGATTGCGGCTCGAACGTGGGACAGGGCTACACCTTCTTCAAGACGTACCTGCCTCCGGAACAATACGATGCGATCCTCATCGAGCCGAACCCCACCTGCATGAGCGTCCTCAGAGAGCAGTTCGGAGGCTACGCCAACCTGAACTTCATCGAGGCTGCCGCCTGGACCAAGGTCGGAAAGCTGAAGCTCTTTGGGCTCGTCGAAGACGAGCGTGGAGCGACGACGCAAGGCGCGTCGGTGGTCGCCGATCACAACAGCAGCGATTACGAAGCCGACGAAGAGGCCGCCATCGAGGTCGACACGTTCTCCCTCGCCGAGCTGCTAACCGAGAAGGCCACTGAGTACGACCAGATCGTCGTCAAGATGGACATCGAGTCCTCCGAGTACGAGGTGCTGCGAGATCTGCTCGACACCGGTGCCGCCAAGAGCATCACGCACATCTTCATCGAGTTTCACAGTGAGTACTTCAAGGAACCCGAGAGCTCTCAGTACCGGGCACTCGAGAAGACCTTGGTGAACGAGTTGAGGGCGGCCGGAGTCGGCGTCACGATCTGGGTGTGAGGTCAGCGCGAGCCGTGCTATCCTCTTCGCCCAGCTACGCGAAGGAGCCGTCATGACAGCACCTCCGGACACTCCGCTCGAAGAGCTGGTCTCGAATCGCATCTGGCTCAAGAAGTATCCAGTTCACTACGGCGGCTTGGATTTTCACTCACGAACCACGGTGATTCGGCTGTCGAGCGGCGAGTTGCTCGTTCACTCGCCGTCGCCCGTCGACGACGGGCTTCTCGGACGGATCCATGACATCGGTCCGGTCGCACATCTGATTGCGCCTGGAAGCTATCACTACTTCCACGTTGCCGCGTGGCAGGAAGCGTTCCCCGAAGCGATTGTTTGGATCTGTCCCGGCGTAGAGCGCAAGCAGCCCGACCTCGAGTTCGATTGGTTTCTGTCCGACTCCGCGCCAGACGCGTGGGCCGGAGAGATCGACCAGGTGCTGGTCCGGGGCAATCGGCTCATTTGGGAGGTGGTCTTCCTCGACAGGCCCTCGAAGACTCTCATCGTCACCGACTTGCTCGAAAACATCGGAGAGAAGTCCG
>JBGUEF010000063.1:0-13193 GCA_041821485.1 Deltaproteobacteria bacterium | reverse complement strand
CGTTCTTGTGCGCCTCATTGCCTGCAAGCCTCACCTCGATTGGAGGTTTGCCCGCCAAGGTGAGGTCGCGAATGGCATCCCCGGGCCAGGGTCGCTCGTCGCCCCCGTCGAAAACGAGAATGGCATCCCCTTCCGAATGCTCATTCGCGCGAATCCCGACGCGGTGACGCGTGCCACGCCCCACTTCGACCCGGTACGTCCGCAGGCCCAGCGGCACCACGATGGGGGAGCGATTTCGCACCGCCACGACCTCTGCGGCGATTTCGCCGGTTTCGAGCGTCCCCGTATCGATGACGGCATGCGCTTCCGCGTACGCTGCGCCCCGAACCTTCAAGATGCGCTCGAGGTCTCCTAGCGGATCCTGGCCTAGCAAAGGACGCCCCTCGCCTTTGCCGACGCGCTCGGCAAGCACCGCCGGGGCCGCGGTCAGCGTCACGAGGATCCCTTCGCGAAGCAGCATTTGCCGCGTCTCGTCGTCGACCACAGTCCCGCCGCCAAGTGAAACCACGCCCGCATCCGAAGGAAGCGTCTTCAGCGCTTGCTTCTCGAGAGCCCGAAAGGCCCGCTCACCCTGCTGGGCAAAAATCTCGGGAATTGCCCGCCCGGCAAGCTCTTCGATGCGGGCATCCAAATCAAGAGCACGGGTCCCAAGCTGATCGGCAACGACCGCGGCAACGGTAGACTTCCCGGCCCCCATGGGCCCTGACAGATACACACGCACGGGGGGAAGCATACGAGCCCCCCGCCCCCCAGTCACGAACCTGCCCCCAACCTCGGTCCCGGCCCCTACTCCGGCAGCGCCAGCGCCCTGTTCACAATCCTGGGTGTCAGGAAGATCAGCAGCTCGTTCCGGTCCTCGCGGAATCGACGGCGCTTGAAGAACACTCCGAGAACCGGGATGTCGCCGAGGAACGGTACCTGGTCGACGTTGCGGCCCGTGTTTCGGGTGTAGATGCCGCCGATGACCGCGGTGTCGCCATCGTCGACGAGAAGCTGCGTGACGGCCTCACGTTCGAGGATGGTCGGGTCGCCGTTGGCACCCACTCGACCGAAATCCGGCTCGTTACGCGTGATTTTCACATCCATGGCAACGGCGCCGTCGCTCGTCACGTGCGGCGTGACGTTGAGCTCGAGCTTCGCTTCCTGGAAGGCCGTATTCACACCCTGCGCGCTGACCTGTGAGAAGGGAATCAACGTACCCTGTGAGATCGACGCTTCGTTGTTGTCCAAGGTCAGAACTCGCGGAGAGCTGATGATCCGTACAGAGCCTGCCGCTTCTGCCGCGCTCAATCGAACATTGAGGTTCACTGCGCCACTGAGGCTGCCCATGGTCAAACCGAGCGCACCACCAGCGCCGTTACCGGTGACGGCCGGCAAGTTCACCGCGAAGTTCGGATTGTTCACACTTCCGTTGAACGGCGACAAGCCCTGCGTCGGCGCGCTGTCCACCGGAACGCCACCGGCAACGCCGATGTCGGACGGGAAGCGAAGGCCGGTGGGGTTACCCGTTGCGCTGCTCATGACGGCAGCGCCACCCCACTGAATGCCAATGTCGCGCGAGTAGCTGCTGCTCGCCTCGACGATACGCGACTCGATCAACACCTGGGGAGTCTGGGTGTCCAAGTTCCGCACCAGGTCTTCCACGTCATCGAGCTGCCCTACGATATCGCGGACGATCAGCATATTGGTACGATCGTCGACCGAAACGGTTCCCCGTTCGGTGAGTAGCTCCCGAACGCGCGGTTGAAGGTTCTGGGCCGTAGCGTAACTCACCGGCACGAGACGGGTCTCGAGCGGTGCGAGTTGCTGCTGTTGCTTCTGACGGGCAATGGCCGCCTCGCGCTCTTGTTCGAGCTGAGCCAGCGGTGCCACGCGGAGCAAGTTGCCTTGACGCACCATGCCGAGCGACTTCGCTTGAAGCACAACGTCGAGCGCGTGATCCCAGGGGACGTCGCGCATCCGAATCGTGACCGTGCCGCCCACGTTGTCCGCAGTGACGACGTTCACTCCACCCACCTCTGAGAGTAGACGAAGGATGTTGTGGATGTCGGCGTCCTTGAAGTCGAGGTCGATGCGACGACCCGAGTAGCGCTGAGTGGACTTTCCGCCCACCTGCGCAGGGAGCTTACTGAGGAAGCCCGCGACCTCCGGACCATCGACCTCTGCCGCGTAATCCTTTTCCCGAGCGATAGTCCGCGTGTGGGGACGGGTCTCCGCATGTGTCGGAGAGAACATCCACACGATGTGGTCCCCCGTACGAATCGCAGTGCCGGCGGATCCCGCTGAGCCGTGAACCTCGACGACTGCCCGGTCGCCCTTCTGCTCGAGCTCGATTGAGCCGATCATCGAGCCGCGGGGCGCCTCGATACGTCGTTTGGCGCCCGACCCGATGCGCGCGCCGAGAACCTCGAGCCGAGGCGGCGCCCCCGCACGAGTGGACACGCGGAACTCCGCATCGCCTGAGAGCGCGATGATGACACGGTCCCGACCGTCCTTCTGTTCCAGGCGAATACCCTCGACCTTGGCAGTCTTCGCAGCCTTCGAATTCGTCGATGGCTTCGGCTTGGCTTTGGCGGAGCTTTCACCACGACTGAGCCTGACCGTGATTCCCTTCTCGGTTGCGCGCGCGTGATACGTCGCCTTGTCCGTAAGCGTCAGCTCGATACGCGCGCCCCTCGCCGTGTTGCTCGCGACCGAGCGTGAGACCAGCGCGTTGGTGCCGCTCGTCTCTACGCCGCCGGTCGGCAGGCTCGCGCCTTCGACGTCGATGATGATGAGCCGACCATCTTGTCGGGAGCGAACCGCATACTGCGGATCATCGAACGCTCCTTCGATCGAGATTCGTGCTCCATCGGTCGCGCCGTTGATTCGGACACTGTCGATTTTTGAGCTCGCTGCTTGAGCCATGCCGACCCATGCGAACGTTGCCACTACGGCGATTGCCAGACCCCAATGAATACGCATTCCTGACTCCTCTGCCAGCTACGTTTAATCATCGAACGCCAGCGATGGCCGGGGCAAGAAAACGACCGACTATCTGCCGAGGAATTAGGGTGACGTGAGCTGCGGCGCTTCGCCGCCTTCGTGCAACGGCATCACGCGGGTCAATGGTGGCTTGTCCGGCGAGGTCGGGTCTTCACGCGTCAACACGACAGACCCTGGACGGATTCTATCCACACGCCAGTTCAGTGTGACTGGCATTCCCTCTGAACCTCCGGTCTGTACCACCTCGGGACGACCGATGTAGTCACCGCGGCGGATCACATGTCCGACCTTTGCGGTGTCTGTGAGCATCGCCCGTGGCGTGGCGATGCCAGTCACGATAGCGATGAGATTCATCTCGTCTAGGCTCGTGCTCGGCAAGAGCACGCGACGCTGCGCGGGAGCCGCAGCCTGCGCCTTGAATGCCCTGGCGAACGAACGGAAGGGATCGCGGTTCTGGATGTCCAGCTCCGAAAAGTCGTCGTCGGTGTACACGGAGGGACCCAAGTCAGTCAGCGCAGCCCCGGCCTGCTGTTCAGCAGGCTGTGACTTCGCGGCGTCACCGCCCTTGCCTTCGCCGAGACCCAGGCCAACGTACTCCTCGTCGTCATCTCCACCGCAGCCCGCCACGCCAATGGCGGTGACCAGTAGAAGGTGGGTGAGAATTCGAATCGTAGAGCTCATCGGTGGCTACTTCCTTTTGGCCTGCTTGGGCAGCGGACGCCTATAAGTCGTCGCGCGCACATCGACGTCGATGACCACCTCTCCGGACGGCAACTGTCTCGGTGCGGTCATCCGAATGTTCTCGAGGCTGATCGCCCGATCCAGCTTGCTCACGTTGTAGAAGAACTTCCCCATCTGGTGGAATCGGCCGGTAAGCGCGAGCACGACCGGAATCTTCGAGTACAGCTCCTGGCGCACCTCCGGGCGGGGCTCCACCAAACGAATCGTGAGACCGCTGAGCTCGGCGACCCGGTTGAGGTCCTGAAGGAAAGCAGCGATCTCCGCGTTCTCCGGCAGGATTCGACGGTTCTGCCGGTCGGCAACCTCCCGGTTCGCTAGCTCCTGTGTGAGCTCGAGATACTGCTTCTCGCGGCGCTCAGCGTCGCGAATCTGGTCCTGAAGCTGCTTCTGCTTGTCATTGGCCGAGGCGAGGTCGCCAGAAATGCTGCCGTATACGAGCGTGTAGTAACCACCGCCGAGCAACGCTAGCGCCACGATGAGCCCGAGCGCTTTGCCCCATCCCGGCAGCCCGACGAATCTATCTTCGAGACTGGCCATCAGTATCTCACCTTGCAGGTAATATCGAAGCCGACCATCTGGAGCCCGGTGTCCGGGTCGCTCGTCGCGCGGGTTCGTTGCAACGTCACACCGTCATAGATCTCGCTAAGCGTCAGTCGACGCAAGAACTCGGCAACATCTTCGTTCGAGCGTCCCAACCCCGTCATCTTGCATTCGCGCTCGACCTCCTCGAAACGAGAGATCCAGAGCCTGCGGACGTCCCATGATTCGTTGAACCCAGCCAATGGGTTCTCTTCGCGCATGCGCTCGAGCTCCGTGGGGTTGATCGTCGGACCACCCGGGCTGCTCAGCACCTTGGAAAGCTCCATGATGGCGCGCGTCGGGCCCCGCCGCGCGCGCTCCAGTTCCTGGACGACCTTTTCGAGGCGCCGGCTCTTCTCGAGACGTCCCTCGACCTCGGCCAGACCCTTGGTCTTGCCCTGCAGCTCGTCCCTGCGCGCCTCGAAGGTCTTATTCTCTTGGGCCACCGCGTCGAGCTGGCCGCTCTGAGCGAAATAAATGACGCCTAAGACCACCAGCCATACGGCGATCGCCGCGCCGTAGACCGCGCCCCAAGTTCCGAGGCTGAGGTCGCCCGTTGGAAGAGGCGAAGCGGCGAGGCGCCGGGTGCGCTTCTTCTTGTCCGTCGGTAGCAGATTGATGCGAATCATCAGTTACGCTCCCGCTCTTTGCGCAGGGCCAGCCCGATGCTCACCACTGCCTGTGCTGCCCGGCCCTGCAAATCCCCCAGCGCTCTCTCGTCCACATCGGCCACTCGGGTCGCGTCGAGCACCTCGACGGCCACCTGAGCCCGGTCCTGAAGAATATCGAGAAGCGCTTGGATGTTCGCCGTTCCGCCCGACAAGCAAATACGGCTCAAGTCACGATCCCCGCTGGTCGCCAGATAGAAATCGAGTGAGCGCTGGATCTCCCCGGCGAGTTGCTCGACGGCCTGATTGACGATTTCGGGCACCTCGCGAGGAACGATTCCCCGCCCTTCGCCGCCACACTTGTACGACTCGGCCTCGTCCCGGCCGATTCCGAGCTGTCGCTGGATTTCCTCGGTAATCGCATTTCCTCCGTTGGCGATGTCGCGTGTGAACGCGGTGGTGCCGTCGGCGAGGATGTTCACCGTCGTAGTGGAAGCTCCGCAGTGGACCAACACAGTGGTTTCGTCCTGTGCGGCGGTTCCATAACCCGCTTCGAAGACGTTCTGCACGGTGAAGGCGTCCAGATCCACAACCATGGGACGAAGTCGAGCTTCCATCGCCAGGTTCGTGAGATCGGTGATTTCTTCCTTCTTCGCAGCGACCAGGAGAACGTCCATTTGGCCGTGATCGGTCCGCTCGTGTAGCACCTCGTAGTCCACGTGGACCTCGTCGAGGTCAAATGGGATGTGCTGCTCGGCTTCCCAGTTGATCTGTTCTTGAAGCTCGGCGGCCGTCATCAACGGCATCGCAATCTTCTTGATGATCACACTGTGGCCGCTGGCACGAAGCGCGACATTGCGCCGCTTCGAGCGTGCGAAAAGCTTCTCGAGCCCCTCGACGACGGCGCCCGAGTTGATGATGTGCCCATCGACGATGGTTTCGGCAGGAAGCGGATGAAACCCGAACCTGGTGATGGTTCGTGCCCCCCGGCGCCCCTCTTTGATTTCACAGACTTTAATCGAGCTCGAACCGATGTCGACGCCGATTAAGTTCTTCCCCTCGGACGGCATGTAGGCACGTTACTCCTCCTCGCCGAACACACGTACCCGGTCGGCGAGCCTCAGACCCAAAGCTTCGAGAATCTTTCGTTTTGTGTCCATCCGACATCCAAAACCCTTCTCGACACGATCAATCGTCAACACCGATAGGTTCGCGCGACGAGCCAACTCAGCCTTGGACATCATGCGTTCGATTCGAATCTTGCGAACGTTGTTTGGCCTGTTGCCACTCTTCTTGTTCGCATTGGGCTTCGAAGCCCCTTCGTGATCGTTCGCATCAGAGGCCGATGCACCCATGGTGTTGGGCTTTTGCATCGCTTCATTTGCCTCTGGGTCGTAGGTCATGATTTGACTCTCTGAGGAGGAACGCAACCCGCGTCACTCTTCAAGAAGGCTATGACCGAACCACCCTAGGGTCAAGCAACTTAGGACAATTTAGCACTAAGTTATATGCTAATTATGCATAAATTGTATGAGCCTAGCATGCGGAACGCAGACATCCGCGATCGTCAGGCACTGCTTGTGCTCGACGCGCGAACCCACCGATTGTCAACGAGCAAAGGTGCCGAATTTCATGGTCGCAACGCTCGGCGCTGAAGGCAAAAAAACCGGGATGTGCGCCGCTTAGTTGCCCTGCCCGGCGACTCATCAATACTCGCCGGGTCGTGATGAGCTCGATTGGGGTCTGGCGTGCCTTCGCCGTGGTGTTCTTAGTCTTCCTCTTGCATGCCCCTGCCCATGCGCAGCGCAAGCATACGGTGCAGCAAGGACAGACGCTTGGGGTCATTGCCCAGCGCTATCGCGTGTCCGTCACCAACCTTGCCGCTGCCAACCGCTTGAAGAAGACCTCGAATCTCCGCGTCGGCCAGGTTCTGAGAGTCCCACCCAAGGGCGTGGTCTACGTCTATCCGGGGCAGACCCTCACTGGGATCGCACAGCTGAACAAGGTATCCGTGAAAAAGCTTGCGGCAGCGAATCGTCTCAAACCCGACGCCACCCTTCGGGTCGGCCAGCGCCTGGAGCTGCCTGGCTACAGTGCTAGCGCCCGGGCGAGCAAAGCGAGAAGCACCATCTTGAACGGGCTCGTGACGCTCGAACGGCCTGCGAGCAAAGAGACCCTTCGAGTTCGCCTTTTCGACAAGGCGGGCAAACCTGACCCGAAGGCACGCACGCGCCTGGCGCGTTTCCTCCGCGACCGCGAGAAAGAGGAGGTGACGCGCCCGCACACGCGGCTCCTGCGCGTGTTGTCGTACCTCGCGGACCATTTCAACGGCCGGACGATTGTCGTGGTTAGCGCCTACCGCTCGGCGCAGAACGGCAACGACGGGTCGAGCCGACACACGAGCGGTGAGGCCGTCGATATTCGGATCGAAGGCGTCCCTAACGAGGTGCTGCGCGACTATTGTCTGACGCTTTCGAAGGTCGGGGTCGGCTACTACCCGCGCAGCAGCTTCGTCCACGTTGATGTGCGCTCGAAGGCGGTTTACTGGGTCGACTGGTCTCGGCCGGGTGAGCCTCCGCTCTACCTTCCGCCAGGGGAAACGCCGGAGAAGTACGACGCAGGCGTGTCGAGCGCGGTGTCGCCACCGGGCCTCTAGTCCTGGGACTGGTCTGCGCCCTTCCCTTGCGGGAGCTCGATGCCGTGCTCCTTGAGCCGGCGATAGAAGGTCCGCCGAGCCATCCCGAGCGCGCGCGCGGCTCGTGCTCGATTCCAGCCGTTCGCATTGAGTGTCGCGAGAATCTGATCGCGCTCGGCGTCTTTGAAAGCCCGGTAGTTGCCGGCGCCGGCACTCGTCGGCGCAGCGATCGCGGCGGCCTCGATCGCCAACTCTTCGGCCTCGATGGCGTTCCCGGCAGCGAATACCGTCGCGTTGATCAGAATGTGTTCGAGCTCGCGGACGTTGCCCGGGAAGTCGTGCGCGCATAGCCGCTGGAGCGCAGCACGGCTCAACCGTTTCTTCGGCTCTCCCCGTTCTTCGGCGATTCGGGAGAGAAAATGATCGCAGAGCAGCGGGATGTCCGAGCGCCGTTCGCGTAGCGGAGGTAGCTCGAGATCCACCACCGACAATCGGTAGTAGAGGTCCTCGCGAAGCGTTCCCTCTTCGATGAGGTCGCGGAGCGGTCGTTTGGATGCTGTGACGAGACGCACGTCGATCGGCTGCTCCTCCGATCCGCCGACAGGGCGAACTCGGCGTTCCTGCAAGACTCGGAGCAAGTCGAGCTGCATCCGTGCCGGCATGTCCGCGATTTCATCCAAGAATAGCGTCCCGCCGTGAGCCTGCTGGAAGACGCCCTCCCGCGCGTGGGTGGCGCCCGTGAACGCCCCTGCCACGTGACCGAATAGCTCAGTTTCGAGGAGGCCGTCGGGAATCGCGCCGCAGTTGATGGCCACGAAAGGCCCACCGGCGCGGGGCGAGTTCTGGTGGAGGGCATTGGCAACGAGCTCTTTGCCGGTGCCCGACTCTCGCCCGTGATCACGACCGGCACCTCGTTGATGGCCACCCGATCGAGCACTTCGTACACTTTGCGCATCCCGCCGCTCACGCCGACGAGGCCCCAACGGTCTCCCCGCGCGCCCGAAGCTCGAAGGCGCTCGATCTCCCGCTGGGTTCGTTGGAGTGCCTCGGTGTTTCCGTGAAGCCGTTGCTCGAGGTGCTCGTTGGCTTCACGGAGCGCCAGGTTGGCGTGCTCCAGCTCTTGCTTCTGTGCCTCGATGCGCTCGAAGAGACGCGAGGTCTCGATGGCGATGGCTGCCTGATCCGCGTACGCACGAAGCAAGGAGAGGTCGGTCCCGGAAAAGCGCCCGCTGGCGCTTCGGTGTTCGAGATAGAGAACGCCCCAGACGCGCCCGTGGGACGCAACGGGCAGGCATGCCACCGACTTCAGCATCAACTGGTGGACCGACATGTAGTCCTGAACGCGGGCGTCGTGCGCCGCATCGACCGTCACCACGGGGTCGCCGTCGATGAGCACGGTCTCCGCGATCGATCGGCTGAAAGCCGCGGTCGGCTCTCCGAGCTGGCTCTGCGCGCCCCGAATGGTCCGCGCTTCGAGCGCTCCGCTTTCGTCCACGAGCAACACGAAGCCACGCTCCGCACCGCTGAGGGCGACGGCGCCGTCCGTGATCGCAGTCAGGAGCTTCGTGAGGTCCCGTTCGCTCGCAAGCCGTCGAAGGCTGGCGAGCAAGGGCGCGACCCCGGTTGCCGTCGGCAGACCTGCTGCGGTCTTCTCGCGCTTCGAGTTCTTGCGGATCGCGTGTCGTCGAGCGTCGTGCCAAAAGCCAGCGCGAAGCGGTGGGGGCAACGAAGTCGCCATGTCGTCCCAGAGCTCAACTGCACGCACGGCTGCCTTGCGCATCTCCTCGGTCTGATTGCGCTCGCGGTACATTGTGCTCAGGTCGGCCCAGGCTTCTGCGCACACGCGGATCGCACCCCGCTGCCGCGCACGCTCCGCGATTAGAGTCAGCGCCTCGATCGGGTCGTCACCGGATATGTGCGCCCGAAGGGCGCCAACGCCTAGCGCTTCGACTGCGGTGTCTTGCCCGACCTGGTCGAGAAGCCGCGCCGCCTCGTCCCGGCGACCTAGCTCGATGCTCGCCCGGGCTGCAAGCAGCAACGCGCGGGCAACGCCGCTCCGAGCTTTCGTGGCCTCGAGCGCATAGTGAGACGCGAGCTCCCAATCTCCACGTGAACGCGCGACACGAGCGCGGACCATCGCGGAGGCGGGGGTCCCGTCTTCCAAGCCGGCGATCAATGCGAGGGCCGCGTCTTCGTTGCCGCAGTGAGCCTGCAGCTCCGCGCGGGTCAACTGGCGAGCGGAGTCGAGACCGGGCCCGCTGTCGGCCTCCCACATGAGTCGAAACGCTTCCCCTAGCTCGCCGCGCTCGACCCGGCACCAGACCAAATCGGCCTCGGTCACCTGCCGGTCCCAGGGATCCGCGCGATCTTCCGCCGGACCTGCCAGGAAAGCACCTAGTGAGCTGCTTAGCTCATCCAGGCTCAGTAAGGCACGATCTGACACACTCCCAAATGTAGCAGATGTACAGATCTAGAGAAGTGTCACTGCGGGAGGAGATCGATGATGACGATGCCCCGGTCAGACTCCTCGTCCACCTCAGGCGCCCTCGAACCTTCCGGAACCGGAAGGTGAAGCTCAACCTGAGCAATCGAGCGCTTGGCCTGCTCTTCTTCCTCACGTTGCCGAATTTGGTCGATGATGAAGCCTGGAAGCATTTGTTCCTCTACCTTTAACGTAGGTCAATCTACGGGCACGACCAATATAATAACGCCTTCCCGGCTGACAACGGCTGTGGCAAAAACAAGATCATTCGTGCCCCCTGTATACCGAAAAGTTCATGATTTTCAACGGTTGACCCCATGACGGGGGCTCGGAGCACCCCACCCGATGCACGGGATCTCCTTAGGAAATACGACCTGCTTCCCAAGCGATCGTTTTCCCAGAATTTCTTGATTCAGCCCGGCGCCACAGCCCAGATTGCGGACGCCACCATGGCCCTGGGCCAGCAAATCGTCGAGCTTGGAGCGGGCCTCGGCGCGCTGACGCACGCGCTGCTCGAGCGGGGCGGCGAGGTCCTTGCTGTCGAGCTCGACCGGGACATGGTTCGTGTGCTGCGAGAGGAATTCCCCGAGCAGGACCGGTTGGAGATTCGACACGGGGATGCTGCGAAGGTGGATTTCACCGCACATTCCCAGGCTTGCGGGTCAAAGCTCGTCGTCACGGGGAATCTTCCCTATCAGGCCACCGGGGCAATCCTGCGACAGGTCGTTGCGCACCGGGCCGTCCTGAGTGGCGCTGTGTTGATGGTTCAACGGGAGGTGCGGGACCGCCTGGTCGCCGAGCCAGCCACCAAACAGTACGGGGCATTGACTGTGTTTACGCGCGCCGGCTTCGAGATCGCGACGGTCTGCCGGCTGAGGCCGGGTTCGTTCTACCCGGCACCGAAGGTCGAAAGCGCAGTCGTGCGGCTCCTTCCCCGCGCGGCACCGCTGGCCGAAGAGACCGAGTCCTTTCAATCCGTGGTTCGCGCGGCTTTTCAAATGCGTCGCAAGACGCTTAGGAATGCGCTGCGTGGGCTGGGCGACGCCGAGCGCGCCGACCGTGCATTGAGCGCAGCAGGAATCGACCCCGGGAGACGAGGCGAAACCCTCTCGATTGAGGAGTTCGCGCACCTGGCGGAGTGCTGGGAGGCCGCGGACTGAGGCGGCCGGCCTCCCCCACGCTATCGCCTAATGGCGGGGGGGCGGCCGGGCATGTATCGTGCGCCCGCATGTTGAGAAGCGCGTTGTCGTGCGCGGCGTTGATCCTCCTCGCCAGCTGCGGACCCAAGAAAGTCGAAAGCCCAGTCGAAAAAGCGCCCCCTGCCGAAATCGCGCAGGCACGGGCGCTCGCCTCGAGTGGGGATGTCCGCGGCGCCCAGAACGCGTACGAGACCTTCATCATCAACCACCCTGGAACCGTCGAGGCGGACCTCGCCCGCTTGGAGCTCGGCGTGTTGGGGTCTGACATCGGACGATGCCAGAGCGCCATCCCGCACTTCGAGCAGGCCCAGGACAGCGTAGACCGCGCGATTGCGCTCCGCGCATCGCTTCACTTGGGCGCTTGCCAGCTGCAGTTGGGAGACCCGGAACGGGCGCTCCGGACCGTCGAGCCCCTCGCAGGCGAACGGTTCTCGAGCGAGGAGCAGGCACTGCTGTGGGACACCACGGTGATCGCGTCGGAGCAGACGACGAGCGCAGCCATCGCGCTTCGGGTGTTCGATACGCTCGTGGAGCGAGGAGGCGCCCCACCAGACCCCCTGCGCGTGGATGCCGTGGTCGACCTGCTGGTTCAGAAGCTCACGATCGAAGAGACCGCGGTGCTGTTCGACGAGCTTCGCGCCGGCGCCCTTCCCCACGTCGCTGTTTCGATGCGCCTACTGAATCACGCCCTCGATACACAGGACGCGGAGTTGATCGTGCGCACCTCGGATGCGTTGCGCGCCAGCGATTCCATCGAGGACCCGGAGGTGACCATCTTGGTCGCCCGCGCGGACGAATTCCTGCACGGGAACCCCTATGTCGTCGGGGCGCTGCTACCGCTGACTGGGCGCGGACGTGAGGTCGGCCGTCAGCTCTTGCAGGGCATGCAGCTCGCGGCGCTCGATGAGGGCGGTCCAGAGCTCGTCGTCGAGGACACCGCGGGCGATCCAAGCAGGGCGACGGCGGCCGTCGAGTCGCTCATCGGCGACCAGCGCGTGGTCGCAGTGCTCGGTCCGGTCGCAAGCCGCACCACCGAGGCCGCGGCAGAGTCGACCCGGCGCGCCGGGGTGCCACTGCTGAGCTTCTCCGCATCGGAGGAGACGACGAGCGCGGGAGAGCAAGTCTTTCGATTCCTCTACAGTCCGCGCGACGAGCTCACCGCCTTGGTGGGCAAGGCCCGAGCGCGGGGCTTGTCGAGGTTCGTGATTCTCTATCCGGATCACGGCTACGGGCGCACGATGGAGCGCCTCTTCGACCAAGAGGTCGCTGCAGCCGGCGGGGTCTACTGCGAGGGCGTGCCGTATCCGCCGGGCACCAAGTCGTTCGTCGAGTACGTGCAGACCGTCCTCGAAACGACTTGCGACGTCGTGCTCTTCGCCGACGTGGCCGACCAAGTGGCGCTGATCGCACCGACCTTCGCCGCAGAGGGCGCGTGGAGCCTCGCCGGCCGCGCCCTACCCGAGCACGCGGAGCGAGAGGTGCACTTCCTTCTCCCGAGCCTGAGCTGGTCACCCAAGCTCGTCGCCCGGGCGCAACGCTACCTTCAGGGCGCGCTCGTCGCGCTGCCCTTCTACGAAGCATCCGAAGCCAGCCTCAATCAGCATTTCCGCGCAGCCTACGAAACCCGATACGGCACGGCACCGCAGATGTTCGCGGCCTACGGGTACGACGCGTATCGCATGATCTCCGCGACACTGCGCCAGGGGAACCAAACCCGTCAGGCGCTCACCGAAGCGCTGACGAGCGGTTCTAGCGTGACGCCGGTAACCTCGATGGATTCGTTTTCGCGCGAGCGCACGCCAGCGCATCCGCCGCATGTGTACGAGGTTCGAGAGGGCTTGCTCCAGTCCGTCGAATGACGCTCACGAGAGGATGAGCCATGCCCCAGCAACCAGCGCGACGGCGAAGGTGAAACCAATCGCCATCGTGGCGGCCCTCGTGTCTCGAATGGGCGGCGCTGCGGG
>JBGUEF010000062.1:0-13212 GCA_041821485.1 Deltaproteobacteria bacterium | reverse complement strand
GTCTCGGCTACTCGGTCTCGGATACTCGGTCTCGGATACTCGGTCTCGGATACTCGGTCTCGGTCACCCGGTCTCGGTCACCCGGCCCCGGTCCCTCGGTCTCGGCCCCCGTTGCAGCTCCCGCCTCAGCACCTGCCCCGTGTGACTCCTCTTTCGCTTCGCAATGGTCTCCGGGGTCCCTTGCGCCACGACTCGGCCGCCGTGGATGCCGCCTTCGGGGCCCAGGTCGATGATCCAGTCGGACGCTATCATCACGTCTGGGTGGTGCTCGATCACCGCGACGGTGTCACCTCGTTCGACCAATCGATTGAGAACGCCGAGGAGGCGGTCTACGTCGTCGCGGTGAAGGCCGGTGGTTGGCTCGTCCATCACGTACAAGGTCGGCCCCGTGTTGAGGCCGGCCGCGAGCTCAGAGACGAGCTTGAGTCGCTGGGCTTCACCGCCGCTCAGGGTATTCGACGGCTGACCAAGATGCAGATAGCCGAGGCCAAGCTCGTCGAGGAGCTCGAGTGGTTGGCGAATCGTCTTGACGGGCGAGAACACCTCGACCGCTTCGGCAACTTCGAGCTCGAGGAGCTCGCCAGCGTTGAGTCCTTGCCACCGAACCGCCAGTGTCTCCGGGGTGAAGCGCATGCCGTTGCAGGTCTCGCACGGGACGTCGACGTCGGGGAGGAACGCCATCTCCACGTGAATTGAGCCCTGACCCTTGCACTCTGGGCACCGGCCTTGCTCGACGTTGAAAGAAAAGCGGCTTGCCGTGTAGCCTCGCGCGCGCGCTTCGGGCGTCCCTGCCAGGAGTTGGCGCACCGTGTTCCAAATGCCGATGTACGTCGCCGGAACCGAACGCGGTGTGCGTCCGATCGGGCTCTGGTCGATCTCGATCGCGCGCTTCAACGATTCGAAGCCTTTGATCTTCTTGAAGTCGCCGGCCGGTGAGTCGTTGACCATGCCGACCGCCTCGCGGGTAGCGCGCAACAACACCTCACGAACCAGGGAGCTCTTTCCGGAGCCGCTGACTCCCGTCACCGCCACGAAGCGCTCAAGAGGGAAACGGACGTCGACATTCTCGAGGTTGTGGTGGTTCACCCCGGTCAGCTCCAACCAGGAGACCGCACGCGTGCTACGGCGTGTGGCGGGCACCTTGGGTGGGCGTTCGAGGGCCGCGGCCGTGACCGAACCCTGCATCGTACGCAGTGCGCCTTGCGATATGACCCGCCCGCCGTGCTTGCCGCCCCCGGGCCCTACGTCGATGACATGATCGGCAGCCCGAATGGTGTCCGCGTCGTGCTCCACGACCAGGACCGAGTTTCCTCGATCGACCAGGCCTCGTAGCGCGCCGAGGAGACGTCCGGTGTCGCGCGGGTGCAAGCCAATGGTGGGTTCGTCGAGCACGTACAGGACGCCGGTGAGCCCGCTGCCGAGTTGCGCTGCGAGGCGGACCCGCTGCATCTCTCCGCCGCTCAGCGTGTTGGCCGCGCGGCCGAGGCCTAGGTAGCCCAAGCCGACCTCCTCGAGGAAGGAGAGGCGGCGCAGCGCTTCGCTGAGCGGCGTCTTGGCGATGGTCGCGTCGCGGCCCTCGAGGTCGAACTGCCGAAGCGTATCGACCGCCTCCGAGACGCTTTGATCGAAGAGCGCGGTGATCGACAGGTCATCGACGGTAACCCCACGGGCCAAAGGCGAGAGGCGGGTCTGGTCGCATTGGTCGCACAGACGCGTTGCAATGCCCCGCTTGCGCCGGCGGCCACGCCACTTCTTCTCCACGATCTCGCCGCGACCCTCGCATGCCGGGCACTGGCCATGCCGCGTGTTGAAGGAGAAGAACCTCGGATCCAGCTCGGGGTATCCGCGACCGCAGCTTGGGCACGCTTGCTTGCTCGAGAGCTGCATCTCGTCGTTGCCTGCGATCGCCCAGGCGGCCCCGTCTCCGACGTGCAGGGCCTTCTCGAGCAGGCTCAACAAGTCGGAGCTCTTCGCAGAGACACGGCCGACCACCAACTCCACGTCGTGTTCGGTGTAGCGGTCGAGCTTCATGCCGGCCTCGAGCGGCTGGAGCGCGCCATCGATGCGCGCCTCGGTGAAACCGTCTTTCATGGCCTTCTTGAGGAGCTCGCGGTGAATGCCCTTTCGGCCGCGCACCACGGGCGCGAGCAGCGTGACCTTCTTGGCGCCAAAGCGGCGCGCTACATCGTGGACCAGCTGGGTCGCTGGGCGCGCCGCGATTGGTACCTCGCAATCGACGCAGTGGAGGACACCAATGCGCGCCCAGATCAGCCGTAGGTAGTGAGACACCTCGGTTACGGTGGCGACCGTCGAATTCGCCCCTGCTCGCGTCATCCGCTGCTCGAGTGACACACTCGGTGGCACCCCGACGACCTGGTCGACTGACGGCCTCGGAAGCTGTGGCATGTACTGACGCGCGTACGGCGAGAGCGTCTCCAGGTATCGTCGCTGCCCCTCGGCAAACAAGACATCGAACGCCAAGGTGCTCTTGCCGCTTCCGCTCGGGCCCGTGAGCACGACGAGCTCGTCCCGCGGGATTTGAACGGTGACGTTCTTGAGGTTGTGTTCGCGGGCTCCAGCGATTCGGATCTCGCGAAGCGGCGCGCTCGCCGACTTGGCCTTCTGCCGGTTCGCGGTGCGCTTGCCGTTTGACTTGCCAAGCGCGCGGGAAAGATAGGGCGCGGTCAGTGAGGCTTTCTTCTTCGCCACCGCTTCGGGCGAACCGTCTGCTACGACTCGGCCGCCGCCGGCTCCTGCGCCCGGACCTAGATCGATCACGTGATCCGCATGCGCCGCGACGTGCATGTCGTGCTCGACGATGATGACCGTGTCGCCCCGATCGACCAGATCGTCCAGTACCTTCATCAAAGGCTCGACGTCGTTGGCGTGAAGCCCGGCAGTCGGCTCGTCGAAGATCAGAAGAGAGCCCGGCGTGGCGCGCAACAGCGCTTCGGCGAGCTTGAGCCGCTGTGCCTCGCCGCCGGATAGCGTGTTCAGGGGCTGCCCCAGCCGAAGGTACCCGAGGCCCACGTCGAGAAGCGGCTTGAGCGCGCGCGCGAGGATGGCGTCGTCTACGAAATGCTCCGCCGCTTGGTGTGCCGTGAGCTCGAGGACGTCCGCGATGTTGAGGCCCAGGTACTCCACGTCGAGGACCGGCCCGACGAAGCGCCGCCCCTGACACTCAGGACAACTGAAGACGACGTCGGCCAGGAACTGCATCTCGACCGTTTCCGCGCCATCGCCCCGGCACGCCTCGCAGCGCCCACCGGCCACGTTGAACGAGAAGAACCCCGGCTTGTAGCCACGCTCCTTGGCGAGGGCTTGCTGGGTAAAGCGCTTTCTGAACGCCTCCCAAATCTTCAAGTATGTCGCTGCATTACCGCGTGAAGTTCGGCCAAGCGGAGCCTGATCCACCCCCACCACACCCTGGAGCGGCTCGAATCCCGTCACTCGGTCGTGCTCGAGGGGCGACCCATCCGACTTCAGGCCGAGCTGGCGCTGAATGGCAGGCAGCAAGGTTTCGAGGACCAGGCTGCTCTTCCCAGAGCCGCTGACTCCAGTCACGCAAGTCATGACGCCCAGCGGGAACGAGGCATCGATAGAGCACAGGTTGTGCCCGGCTGCGCCGGTCACTTCGATCCACCCCTTGGGCTCGCGCCGCGTGCGGTCGACGGCCCCATGGGGCTTGAGAGCCGCGCCGGTCGCTGTCTTCGCTTTGCGGAGCGCTGAGGGGGTACCGTCAAAAACGATCTCGCCTCCGTTCTCCCCGGCGCCCGGGCCGAGCTCGATCACTCGGTCGGCGCCGAGGATCATCTCCGGATCATGCTCGACGACGACCGCAATGTTCTCGTCCTTCGAGAGGGCTCTAACGACTCCGAGCAATCGCTCCACGTCCCGTGGATGCAGTCCCACCGTCGGCTCGTCGAGCACGAACATCGCGCCATTGAGCGTGGCGCCCAGCGCGCTCGTCAGCGCGACCCGTTGGGTTTCGCCTCCGGAGAGTGTCCGGGAAGTTCGATCCAAAGAGAGGTAGCCGAGGCCTACATCGTGCAACGCCCGCAGCCGTCCGATCGCTTCGCGCCACAGGAGCGCGGCGCCAGCATCGCCGGTGAACCGCGTCTCCTGCTTCTCCAAGAACGACAAGGCATCCGACGCGGGCAAGGCGTAGAGCTCTGGAACGCTGAGCCCGTCGATGCGCCAGGCGAGCGCTTCGGACTTGAGGCGCGTGCCGTTGCAGTCCCCACATCTCTCGTACTTCCGATAGCGGGAAAGGAAGACACGAACGTGCATCTTGTACGCCCGCGACTCCATCCATTTGAACCAGCTCCGAATCCCCCACCAGCCTTTGGGGTAGCCCACCGCGTCGCCGTCGATGAGCCAGTCGATTTGTACCGGGGTCCAGTCCCGCAGCGCCTTGTCGAGTGGGACTCCAGCCTTCTTCGCGTTCTTCTTGAGCTCGCGGCGCTCCCATGTCGTCGCCTTGCCCTGCCAGGCGCGAATGGCTCCTTCATCGGGGGACAGGTCGTAGTTCGGGATCACCCGGTCGAGGTCGATCTCGATGGTGCGCCCGAAGCCGCGGCACGTATCGCACGCGCCGATGGGGCTGTTGAAGCTGAAGAGTCCGGGTGTTGCGCGCCGAAAGGACCGGTCGCACGTCGGGCAATGAAGCCCCTCGGAGAAGCCGAGCTCCGCGCCTCCGGCGGACCAGACGGTCGCCCTGCCCGCGCCCCGGCGCATGGCGTCTTCCAGCGCCTCGACCAGCCGCGCCTGATCTCGAGGGCGCGCGACGGTTCGGTCGGCCACGACATCGAGGTGCGTGCTTCGACCGTTCGTCACGTCGCTCGGCGGGACCTCATCGAGGTCGCGGACCTTTCCTTTGATCCGAACGCGCCGGTAGCCTTCGCGAAGCAAGCCCTCGCGGACGCCAATGAAATGCTCCTTGTCGGCCACGGCAACCGGGTACGTGACCAGCAGCTTCTCTCCGGCAAGCTCGTTCATCACGCTTTGCGCCGCGCGCGTCGGAGCATCCCGGTGCACCAACTCTCCGCAACCGGGACAGTAGAGCTCGGCCGCATGGGCCCACAGATGCTTCGCGTAGTCCGCGATTTCGGTCATCGTCCCGACGGTCGAGCGGCTGGTCCGGACCGGGGCTTGGCGGTCCACCGCGATCCCCACCGGCACCGGGTCGAGCTCGTCGACCGGAGGTCTAGAGAGCCGCTCCAAGAACTGCCGCGCATACGCGCTGAAGCTCTCGACATATCGGCGTTGGCCTTCGGCGTAGAGAGTTCGAAAGGCGAGCGACGACTTGCCCGCGCCCGAAGGACCCACGATCGCGAGGTACGTACCGGGCGCGATATCGAGATCGATCGAACGGAGGTTGTGCGTGCGCGCGCCGCGTAACTTGGTGGGCTGCATGGGCGAGACGGCTATCTCTAGGATGGCAGGCGGCGATGTCCAGCCAGGAAAAGCGTCTCACGCGGAGCTGTGCTTATCGACGTCCCCAGCGTCTCCGAAGCACCCAGGTGATGCCCAGCAGCAGTACCGTGAGGAAAATGAACCAGGGGCTGGAAAGCGGTTCCTTCGACACGAGTCCCGCTGCTCGCCGGCTCGTCGACGCGAGCTCGGCCAGCGCCGGGACATCCTGGGTGCCGAGGAACACGCGGCCTCCCGTTTGTTCGGCGACCGCCTGAAGCTGCTCGGCCATGGTCTCGAGATCCGCGAGCTCGTCGCCGCTCTCTTCGACGATGAAGACCTCGCGCGCGAGCTCTTTGCCCTCCACGGAAGCAACCACCTCATAGGCTCCTGGCTCGCTGGGCGCGCGGAGGGTGGTCTGGAGCTGCCCATCCTGATCGGTGTCGACGACCGCGTCCCCCTCGTCATCGTCGCCCGGTTGATAGTGGAGCTCTACGCGCGCCTTCTTCATCGGACGATAGTCATCGTCCCGGAGTCGCCCCGAGACGACGAGCTCTGCACCGACTCCATAGCGCTCTCTGTCGGTCGAGATTCGCGCTGGCTCGAGCAGCGGGTCGCGGGTGAGCCATCGAATCATCCGGTCCCAGAACAACTCATACTCATCGGAGCCTACCGTGGTGTCATCCGCGGCAAACCGCCAACGCCATGACGCATCGGTCGTCATCGCGGCCACCCTTCCCCGTCCGGCCTCCCCGACGACGAGAATGGGAAGCGGTGAGCCGCCATGGAGCCTCGCCCTCGGGTGATGCAGCAGCACCTGCGCTTCCGGTTTGATGGCGCTCACCATGTTGGCGCCGTGCAACGCGGGAAGCGCCTTCCACGTTTGCCTCGTGAGGGCCGGGTCCGGACCCAACGCGACAATCGGATGCCTCGCCAGTTGCTTGCTGACCTCCGCCCGATAGCTGCCCTTGAGCACGCCGGGCGCTCCGAGCTTCACCGGCAAGATCTCTTCGATGGCCGTGCCCGCATAGCGGCCCTCGGCGAACGAACGATCGCCTCCAATCATCACGAAGGAGCCACCGCGTTGCACGTAGTCTCGAATGCGCGGCAGGTACGTTTGCATCTCGTAGGGCGCGTAGTCGAAGTTCTGGAAAATCACGACGTCGAAGCTTCCGAGATGTTCGCGAAAGAGCTCGTCGGTCGGAAATGGGATCAGAGCGAGCTCGTTGGTCGGTGCGGCGGTCAGGTCGGCCGCGGCACGAAGGATGAAGAAGGAAACCAGATCAACCGAGCCGTCGCGCTTGAGGAAATCGCGGAGGAATCGAACGTCCCAGTCTGGCCGCCCGGCCACGAGCAACGCGCGCAGGCGCTCTCGGCCCACTCGCAGCAGTGCAGCGCGGTCATTGTTCTGAGGCACCTCATCGTTGGACGCCTCCGGGATCAAGAGTCGGTAGAGCGCGCGCCCAGGACGCCTTGGGGTCACCTCGAAGGCCACGGTGCCTCTGCCGGTTTCGTCGAGCGCGGCGACCTTCTCCTCCTCGAGGCGGCTCTCGTGCCAGAGTTGGACCCGAAGCTCGCTCTGTCGGAGCTCACCAACTGAGCGGACATCCGCCCGGATCAGCGCCGGGACGCCCACGTATGCGGTCGTGTCCGCGTGCAACGACACGATTGCCTGGTCATCGAGAGGGTCGTCGCCGCCAACGACGATGGCATGAATCGCAGGGGCACCGGAACCGAGTCCAAGCGCCTCCGCCCGGAAGCTCGCGTCCGCTCCGTCGGTAATCACCACGAGCGAGCCGAGCTCCTGATCGGCGCTTTTCTCCAAGACATAGCTCAGCGCGTCGCGGATCTTGGTTTCGTCGTCGACTGGCTCGTAGCTCTCTGCGAGCTCGCTCCACATCGTGCCCCGCGTGCTCGATCCGAAGAGGTAGACCACCGGACTCACCCGGTCATCCTCTTGCCATTCGGCGATCAGTGCGCGGACCGCGTCGCTTCGGGGGCCGCTCGCGCCGGCGAGCGTCATGCTCCGGGAGTTGTCGAGCACGACGGCGGTGCCGCCTGCGACCTCTTCAAAAGTCTCGCGGACCAGCGTGATCTGGAGGGTTAGGAGGTAGACCGCCAGGATGCCGAGCCCGCCGAGCGCCGCCAAGGTGGCTCGGCGCTTCCGATCGCTTTCGCCACGAATCGACCGAAGCTCGACGAACCAGAGCGCAAGCAGAGCGAGCCCCAGCACCCACGCCGTCGTGTTTCCCCCCAAGATTCCGAGTTGCCACTGCCAATCCGACACGCGCAAACCTCAGCGACCCGAGCCCCGCCGCCGCATGATGAAAGGCGCGTGCACTTGGTCGTCTTTGTAGTCGGTGCAGAGCGCGTAGAGCACGAGGTTCACTCCGAGACGAATCGCTCGTTCGCGCTGCGGCTCCCCGCCGGGCACGACGGCTTGACTCCACGCGCCGAGCTTGTCTCGCTGAAACGCGCCGCCGAGATCGTGCCGGGAGTACACGATGGCGATCCGATCGCCGTACGTGATGCCTTCGAGAAACCCGGGACCCTGTACGCGTCCAACCGGATTCTGCAGAAGGTAGAACGAACGGTAGATCGTGTGATCCGATGAGATGGGCTGTAGCGGAAGCGCCGGGAAAGCGCGAAGGAGCTCGCGGCGAACCGCTCGGTCAAAACCTTCGCCACCGGCCGTGGCGTCGTCGATCAGGATGAACCCACCACGGTGAATGTATTTGCGCAGGCCTTCGATCGCCTGCTCGCTCAGCGGCGGAAACTCGTCGCTACCGCGCCAGTACACGAACGGGCTTCGGAAGAGCGAAGCCTTGTCGAGCCTTGCGCGACCGGGCTCGAGTATGGGCTCCACGCTCGATCGTTTACGAACCTCCCAGGCGAGCCGCTCCGCGACGCGTCGGGCGCCGTCGTTGCCGTCGCCAACGTCGAGAGAGACGATCTCCACCGCAGTCGCGTCGCCGAACGCGGCGACACGGTGCACCGGAAGTACTGAAAGGCAGACCAGTACCACCCAAAGGCGACCGCAACACACCCCAAACACCGCCCGCATGGGACAGGAGTACCAATCGTGCGCGAAAGCGCAAGCCGGGTTGACGAAGGCGGTGTTCACGACGAGAGTTGCGCCGTGTCGAAGGGGTCACTTCGCGCGTGCGCCACGCTCGCATTGCTCGCACTCGGATTCGGTTGCCAAAGCAAGAGCGAAACGGCAGAGCCTGTGTCGCGTCGCGAGCCATCGAGCGACCAGAGTCCGCCTCTGCTCTCACGAACACGCCCTTTGATGAGCACCGTGTTCCGAATCCAGGTCCACTCGCCACCGAGTAACGCTGAGAACGTGATCCGTCAGGCGTTCGAAGAAGTGGAACGCTTGGAGACCGTGCTTTCCGAATGGCGTGAAGACAGCGACATCTCGAAAGTGAACTCGCTTGCGGGCAAGAAATCCGTGAAGGTTGGTGACGACACGCTGCGCGTCATCGATGCCGGCATGGACGTGTCGATGTGGTCGAGGGGCGCGTTTGATCTTTCGTGGGCCGCGTTGTGGGGGCTCTACGATTTTAGACCGGACTCGATCAAGATACCCACGCCCGAACAAATTCGTCCGCGGCTTGGTCTCATCGACTACAAGAACATCCGGGTCAGCAAGAAGTACAAGACGGTGTTCTTGAAGAAACGCGGGATGGCAATTGGGACCGGCGGCATCGCGAAGGGCTATGCACTCGACCACGCTGGGGCGATTCTCCGAGGCGGTGGCGTCGACAACTACATGATCTTTGGCGGCGGCCAAGTACAGGTCCACGGTGAACGGGACGGCCGCCCTTGGCGCGTCGGCATCCAGCACCCTCGCGATCCAAGCGCTTATTTTGCCGCCCTAGAATCGACCGGAGCCTCTTTTTCGACATCTGGCGACTACGAGCACGCGGTCTTCGACGGGTCGGGCAACCGCTGGCACCACATCATCGACACCAAGACAGGCCGCCCGGCGGACAGGTCGCTCTCGGTGACCATCATGACCTCGGAGGGGATTTACGCCGACGCGCTGAGCACTGCGGCGTTCGTCTTGGGCCCCGAGAAAGCCCTGAAGATGTTGAGGCGGATCGCTTACCCAGCCGAAGCGGTCATCGTTGGCGCCGACTGCAAGGTCTACATGACGCCCAAGGCCCGGAAACAGATTCGTCTGAACGTGGAGCTCGTGGACGGACGGCTGCCGAACTGCAAGCCGTAGTGGCAGGCGGCGACGCCCTAGGCGCGCTCTTCGATTGGGACGTACGTACGGTCGGCTTCGCCCACCCAGATCTGGCTCGGACGGAAGATGCGATTGCCTTCGAGCTGTTCGAGCAAGTGCGCGAGCCATCCGGAGACCCGCGAAATCGCGAAAATCGGCGTGAAGAGATCCGAGGGGATGCCGAGCTTCTGGTAGACGATGCCGCTGTAGAAGTCGACGTTCGGGTAAATGCCCTTACCCCCGACCAAGTCCGCCATCTGTCGCTCGAGCTCGACGGCCAAGTCGTAGTCGGGTGTGCTCCCGAACTTCTCGAATAGCTGGGCGGCCAGCTCTTGAAGGATCGTCGCGCGCGGGTCCTTGACCTTGTAGACGCGGTGGCCGAAGCCCATGATCTTTTCTTTTCGTGCGAGGAGGTCCTCGGCCCAGCGGCGCACCGCATGGGGCGACCGATCCTCGATGCTCGCGAGAGTCGAAAGCACCTGCTCGTTGGCACCACCATGAAGCGGGCCCGCAAGGCTGCCTATGGCCGAAGCAACGACGGCGTAAGGATCGGTGAGCGTTGAGCCGGTCACCCGGGCGGTAAACGTGGATGCGTTCATCGAGTGCTCAGCGTGCAGAGTCAGAGCGACGTCGAACACGCGTTCGGCCAGGCGAGTCGGAATCTCCCCTTCCAGCATGTAGAGGAAGTTCGCGGCGTGGCTCAGCTCGGTGCTCGGCTTGATCGGGTCGTCGCCGCGCCGAATCCGATGCCAGGCAGCTACGATCGTGGGCAGCTTCGCGATCAATCGGATGACGCTCAGCCGAAGAAACTCGGGGTCCGAAATGTGATCGCCCTTGTAGAACATGCCCATCGCCGCAACGGCTGCAGTCAGCGCATCCATCGGCTGGCCGCTCTCGGGCAGCGTCTTCAGGAGGTCGATGATCCGGAACTTGAGACCTCGCTCAGAGATGAGCTGGTCTCGGAATTCGTCGAGCTCGCCGGTGCTCGGTAGGCGTCCGAAAACCAGTAAATAGGCGACTTCTTCGTAGGAACCACGATCGGCAAGTACCTCGATCGGGTAGCCACGATACTGAAGCTTTCCCACGGATCCATCGATCAGACAGATGCTGCTACGGGCCGCTGGGATGCCGGCGAGTCCTGGAATGTATTCGGGCACTTCCGCCATGGTCTCCACTTTCGAGCTTAAAGGTCGGGCGGCAACCTAGCTGTTCACCCAACGGGCGCAAGTCGATGCAAAAAGCCTTGCAAAAGCGGGACGCGCGGAACCGAGCAGCACGTCGGCAGGCCCTTCGAGAGCCTCTGCGCGAAGGCGCGCTGCGGGAGATCTAACGGTCCCGCGAATGACGACGCGCAGGTCGATGTTCGCATCGTGCGCCAATTTTACCTGTGCTCCGCCCGCATCGACGAGCAGGTCGACGAATCGAAGGGCGGAACGCCCGTCTCCGGTATCGACGACCGAAACGAGCCGGCCTCCAATTGCGACAGCCCGCGGCGGATGAACCGGCGGGTCTCCGGTTTCATCGACCACGTGGAGCGAACGCTTCAACCGCGCTCGACCTCGAGGCCGTCGGCTTCCCAGTGAAGAAACCCGCCGGCGAGGTAACCAACCTGAACGCCATCGGTCTGCAGCTTCTCGCTCCACTCCTTGGCTTCCTCGCTGCGGCCGTAGAGGACCCGGATGCGACCGTCGAAGGGCTGAAGCTCATCGACCCGGCTCGCAAGCTCGCCGGCGGGGACGTGAATTGCCGAGGGAATTCTGTAGCGCGCGTATGACGCCGCGTCGCGGATATCGACCGGGAGCGCCTTGCCCTGCGTCAGCCAAAGCGCCAGCTCCTCGGTGCGAACCTCCGCGGCGGCGCGCGGCATCACAGGCTCGAGCAAGCGCAATATCCCGGCCTTGTCGAGGGCGCCGACGTGCTGCTGAACCACCCGGCCCTCCGCGATCACGAGCAACATCGGAATCGACTGGGCTCGGAAGGTCTGGGCGACCATGGGGCTGGTGTCGACATCGACTTTGACGACTTTGATCTTGCCGGCCAGCTCTTCGGCGAGCTGTGCGACGATCGGCGAAACCTGTTTACAGGGCTGGCACCAATCGGCGTAAAGATCCACGAGCACCGGAAGCTCCGAACGAAGAACTTCGGCTTCAAAAGTTGCGTCTGTGACCGAATGAACTGCCATCTCAGTATCCCCTGTCTTGCATGCTGGATTCTGTCACGATCGCCACGCTGGCGCTCGTCCCGAGCCGATTCGCCCCCGCGGCGATCATTCGGTCCGCGGCGGCCGCGTCACGAATCCCCCCGGACGCCTTCACACCGAAGTCGGACCCTGTCTCGGCGCGGAGCAATCGAACGTCATCTTCGGTCGCAGCGCCACCGCCAAACCCGGTTGAGGTCTTCACGAAAGCCGCGCCCGCGATGCGGGTCCACTGGGCGCCGCGCCGTTTCTCGTCGTCGGTGAGAAGGGAGGTCTCGAGAATGACTTTGACTAGTCCACCGTCGGCCGCGTCGACGACCCCACGGACGTCGTCGATGAATACGTCCCGCAAACCGTCTTTGAGGGCACCGATCTGGCATACCATGTCAATTTCCGCGGCCCCATCGAGCACCGCCTGGGCGGCCTCAGCGGCCTTCCCGGCTGAGTTCCCGGCCCCAAGCGGGAAGCCCACGGTGGCGGCAATGGGGAGCTGGCAGTCCGCCAGCAGTGAGGTACAAAGCGCCACGTGGGCCGAGTTGACACAGACGGTTGCAAAGCTGTGCTGAACAGCTTCCTTGCACAATTGCGTGAAGTCGGCGCGGACCGCGTCGGGTCGCAGGAAGGTGTGATCGATGAATGCGGCCAGGTCCTCACGCATCTGACGCCTTCTCCTAGCAATGATCGGCGGGGGCGACCAACCGCACACACCAACGAGCCTGGGGGGCTTCTCGACTGATGGACGTTACTTGCGAACGCTGCGGCACCGAATACGAGTTTGACGAGACGCTGCTTTCCGGACGCGGAACGAGCGTGAAGTGCACCAACTGCGGGCATGTCTTCAAGGTCTACCCGAGCGCCCAAGCGGAGGCGGACCGCGCCACGAGCAGCTGGCGTCTCAAGCTGAAGGACGGGTCGATCGACACGATCGACTCCCTCAGGGAGCTGCAGCGACGCATTGCCTCCGGCGAGCTGAAGCCCGAGAACGAAATTTCACGGGGGGAGGAAGGCTGGAAGTCCCTCGGTTCCATCCCCGAGCTCGAGACCTTCTTCCAGGCAGCCGGGGTCCAGATGCCGCCCCGTTCGCCCGCGCCCCCATCGCCGCTTCCTCCCGCGCCGAGCGCGAAGGATTCGAGCCTGCCTCCCGGAAGGCGCCCGAGGCAGCCAACGCTGCTTGGGGTGATGCCGGTGGAGAGAGTGACGACGGAGGCTGTGAGCGGGGCCGTGACCGGGGCAGTGACAGCGCCAGAGCCAGAGTCGGTGCCAGAGTCGGTGCCAGAGTCAGTGCCAGAGTCAGTGCCAGAGTCAGTGTCAGTGACAGAGTCAGTGACAGAGTCAGTGACAGAGTCAGTGACAGAGTCAGTGACAGAGT
>JBGUEF010000061.1:0-13380 GCA_041821485.1 Deltaproteobacteria bacterium | reverse complement strand
GCGGCGACCAGGCGAGGGTCATCGAGCGGCACGGTGCGCCTGCGCTTCCGATCGCGTTTCGAGTTGAGGGCCCGGTGCAATGTGATTCGATAGATCCAAGTGAAGAACTCGCTGCGTCCTTCGAACTCCGGAAGCTTGTGATACGCCTTGAGGAACGCGTCCTGCGTGATGTCGTCCGCGTCGCTTGCCTGGCCCGTCAGATGCAGCGCCAGCGAGTACACACGTGGCCTGTACTTACGGACGAGCTCATCGAACGCGGCCGCGTCTCCCGCCTTGGCGCGGGCGACGAGCTCCGCGGCTTCGGCCCCACGTCGCTGTGCTTCGGATACCTGTGGTTTTCCGCTCAATAGGCCCCCATCCGTTCAGGACCCCTAAAGGCTACCCACTTTCCTGGCCCAACCCCAAATCCGTGGGTTGAAAGGCCCAAACCAAGCTGTTACATGCAACCGGCTTGCACTCGGAAGCCCTTGGAATGGTGGGCAATTCTCTTCTGGGGCCCAGCTCACACCCATGATCACCGACTGGTTCTACGGCCTATTCTCGAATGACCTCGCCATCGACTTGGGCACGGCGACGACCCTCATCTACGTGAAGGGCCGAGGCATCGTGTCCTGCGAACCGTCCGTAGTAGCGGTACAAGCAGACCCGCGCGGCGGGAAGCGCGTCTTGGCGGTCGGCAAAGAAGCCAAAGAGATGCTGGGGCGGACGCCGGGCTCGATCCGTGCCGTGCGTCCGTTACGCGACGGCGTGATCGCGGACTTCGACATCACTGAGGCGATGCTCCGCTACTTCATCGCGCGCGCGCACCACGACCGCCGGACTCTGGTCAAACCCCGCATCATCATCTGCGTCCCGTTCGGTATCACGGAGGTCGAGAAACGCGCCGTCAAAGAGAGCGCGGAGGGCGCCGGCGCGCGTGAGGTATTTCTCATCGAAGAGCCGATGGCAGCGGCGATCGGCGCAGGTCTTCCCATCACCGAGCCGAGCGGCAACATGGTCGTCGACATCGGCGGCGGCACGACCGAGGTGGCGGTCATCTCGCTTGCCGGGATCGTCTACTCGCAGTCCGTTCGCGTCGGTGGCGACAAGATGGACGAAGCGATCATCGCTTACCTCAAGCGCAAGTACAATCTCCTGATCGGTGAGCAGTCGGCCGAGCGCGTGAAGTGCACGATCGGCAATGCGCACTGGGAAGGCGACGCGGCGACGATGGAAGTGAAGGGCCGCGACATGGTCGCAGGCGTGCCGAAGACAGTCATCGTCAACTCCGACGAGATTCGCGACGCGCTCACCGAACCGATCAACGCGATCACGGAAGCCGTCATGATGGCGCTCGAACGTACCCCGCCCGAGCTGTCGGCCGACATCGTGGACAAAGGCATCGTGCTCACCGGTGGCGGCGCCCTTCTAAAGAACTTGGACGTGCTCTTGCGCGAGGAAACAGGGCTTCCCGTGATGGTTTCGGATGATCCAGTGTCAGCCGTCGTGCTTGGATCCGGCAAGGCGCTGGACCACTTGGATCTGCTCCGTGAGGTGACGATCGCGTAGTGCGAGGAGCAAGAACGCGGCAATGAACTACTTTCAGACGATTCGAGATGCCGCCATCTTGCTTGCCCTGGTGATCATCCCTGCCGTCTTTTTGCGCGCGAACCTCAGAGACCCTTCCGAGCTTTCCTGGCTCGACCGCGCGCTGCTTCAGGTGAGCGGCCCGGTGCAATACGTTGCCGAGTGGGCTGCCGATGGCGTGACGGGCGTCGTCGAAGACTACGTTTATCTGGTGGACGTCAAGAGCGACAACGATCATCTGCGCGCGGAGAACGATCGGCTGAAGCGTGAGATGCGTGTCTTGCGGGGCGACGCGCAACAGGTACACGAGCTCGAGTCGTTGCTGGGCCTGCGCGAACGGTTGGCGACCGAGACGATGACTGCGCGCGTGATCGCCAAGGGCATCTCGCCCTCGTTTCGCGTCGTTCGGCTCGCGGTCGATCAGGGCGAGCATGCGGGCTTGCACGCTGGGATGCCCGTCGTTGCCAACGAAGGGCTCGTCGGCCAAATACGGCGCGTGTCAGGGCGCTTCGCTGACGTGCTGCTGACGATCGACCCCGAGAGCCGCGTGGATGTCGTGGTCGGTGAGAGCCGGGCTCGCGGACGCATCGAGGGGCTCGGCGAACGCAGCCGCTACCGCTGCCGCATCCAGTTCGACCGCGCGGATGACCAGGTGGCCGTCGGCGACGAGGTCTTCACCTCAGGCCTCGGGAAGAAATTCCCGGCATCGATTCTGATTGGCTATGTCAGCAAGATTGGCGACCAGGAGTTCGGCCTCCATCAGGAAGGTGAAGTGACTCCAGCGGTCGATTTCACCAGGCTCGACGAGGTGCTGATCCTGACCTCCGGGCCCAAGGACTCGGACGCGCTCTAGGGGTAGGGGCATGCACGGCGCGCGAGGCAGCATCATCATCGTCCTGGTCGCGTTCGCGATGCTGCTCACGCAGTCGGTCTTTTCGCGGGCGCTCGCCCCCTATCCGTTCTCACCCTACCTGGGCCTTCCGTTCGTGTTCGCGATGGGCACGGCGCCGGGCGTGAAGGTCCTTCGCGGCGCCGCGACGGCGTTCGCGATCGGCTACCTGTACGACCTCTTCACGGGAAATCCGCTGGGCCTACACACATTCGTCTTCGTGGTCGGCTATCTCACGGCCTGGCTGGCCGGGTACCTCCTGACATTTCGGGGCATCGCATTCGAGATGGTGCTGACGTTCGCTCTGACCGTCCTTCTTGGAGGCTTGCTCGAGCTCATCCGCGGGTTCACGCCCGGCGGCATGGCTTGGAGCGGCGTGACACTGACCATCACGCTTTTCGCTTCCGCCCTCGCCACTGCGCTCGTCGCGCCGATCCTGTTTGCCCTGGTTCGGTGGATCGACCCCGAGTCCGAGCGAGCGCCGACATGATTACGCTCTCGCAGCGAAGGGAAGTCGGGGAGTTCCGCAAGCGCTATCGATGGATGGCGCTGTTCGTCGTGCTCGTCTTCGGCGGGATCATCATTCGTGTCGCCCAGGTGCAACTCTTTCAACGGGATCGATGGTCGGGCATTGCGCAGCAGAACATCACCAAGACGCTCGAGCTTCCCGCCACCCGGGGGGTGATTCGAGACATCGAGGGCCGCGTCGTCGCCTCGAACCGCCCGTCTTACGATGTCTACGCGACCCCGAGACTGCTCGGGTCCGACGACGTAGACCGAATTGCGTCGCTGATGGGGCTGAGTAAGCAAGACCGGAACAGCCTTCAGACGAGATTGGACGAGCTTCCTCCGAGCCGCCGCACGCACCAGCTCGAGCTATTCAGTGACATCGACCGTGAGCAGCTTGCTGCGCTGGAGACCCACCTGGCGGAGCTCCCGGCGCTCGACGTCGTCACCGTTCCTCTCCGTGACTATCCCTACGCCACGCTTGGGGCTCATCTGCTTGGCTATCTCAACGAGGTCAACGCGCAGGACCTGGAGCGCTCGCCCGACCCGAGCGCGTACCGCTCAGGGGACCGAATAGGCCGGAGCGGGCTCGAGAAGCGCTATGAGCCTCTGCTCAAGGGGTCGCGCGGTTTTCGGAGGGTCGTCGTGGACGCCAGGGGAAAAGCCCTCGAGGGAACGCGGCCCGACTCGCTCGAAGTCGAGATGCTGAAGAAGCCGGTTCCCGGCCACGACATCCAACTGACGATCGACATGCGGCTGATGGAAGCGTTTGACCGCGCGTTTCGACCGCATCCCTCGGGGGCGGCCGTCGTCGTCGACATTCATACGGGCGCCGTTCGCGCGCTCTATTCAAAGCCTGTCTACGATCCCAACGAGATGAGCAGTGGCCTCAGCACGAAACGCTACGCCGAGCTCACCGGTGACCCGTTTCGGCCATTGATCGACAAGACGATGTACGAAACCTATTTCCCGGGCTCGACCTTCAAGGTGATCACTGCCCTGGCCTCGCTCGAAGACGCCGTCGTCGACCCGATGCAGCGCGTCGAGTGCCTGGGGTCGATGAAGATCGGCAGGCAGAAGTTCCGCTGCAACAAGCGGCACGATTGGGTCGACCTCTACGAGTCGATCGTTCAATCCTGCAACGTGTATTTCTGGGAGCTCGCCGAAGAAGTAGGGATCGAACGAATCACACGCTATGCGGAGGCGTTTGGTTTCGCCGAGCAAACCGGGATCGGCGTCAACAGCGAAGCGAAGGGCTTCCTGGCGACCCGCGAATGGTATATCGAACACTACGGGGCGTTTCGCATTGGGTACACGCTCAACACTGCGATCGGGCAGGGCAACACGCGCGTTACCGTCCTCCAGCTCGCGATGGCCAATGCCGCGATCGCCAACGGAGGCACGCTGTATGTGCCCCAGGTCGTGCAGAACGTGAGGGCGCCGGACGGCTCTCTGTCCGAGACGTTTGAGCCGCGGATCAAGCGGGAAGTTGGGGTGTCGCCGCAGCATCTCGATCTGATGCGCCGAGCGCTCAACGACGTGGTTCAGGAAGAGTCCGGTACGGCGTACCGCGCGCGGAACCGGGATGGGGTGCGGGTCGCCGGCAAGACCGGCACCGCCCAGGTCGTCAGTCGCAGGGGCCGCTCTGAGGAATCATCGAGCGCCTGGTACCTCGACCGCTCGCACGGCTGGTTCGCGGGCTTTGCTCCCGCCGAAGATCCGCAGGTGGCCTTTGCGGTCCTGGTGGAGCACGGTGGTTCGGGCGGAGCGAGCGCCGCCCCGATCGCCACGTCGGTCATGCAGCAGTACTTGAGTGAGCCAGAGCCCACGGAGACGGAGTAGCCGGTGGCGATTGGAAGAACAATCCGCGACGACTTCGACTGGCCGCTTTTCATTGCGGTGTCGACGATTGCATTGTTCGGCGTGCTCAACCTCTACAGCGCCACCGAAGGCGGCACGACGTCGGATGCATACGTGCAGCAGCTCTACTGGCTCATTCTCGGCTTCGGCGTCGCAGGGCTGACGGTCGCCATCGACTACAGGCACTTCGAACGATACGGCTGGGTGATCTACGGGGCGTGCATTCTCGCACTCGTCCTGGTGTTCGGGCTCGGGAGGAGCGTTCGGGGTTCCACGCGCTGGATTGCCCTCGGCGGATTCTCGCTTCAGCCGAGCGAGCTGATGAAGATCGGCCTGATCATCGCGCTCGCGAAGTATCTCCACCACGACACCAAAACTGGGGGCCGCACGCTGGCGGACCTCATCATCCCCGGGCTGATCCTCGCTCTGCCGATGGCGCTCGTCCTGCTTCAGCCCGACCTCGGCACAGCCATGGTCCTCGCGTTCATCTTCGCGAGCGTCATGATGCTGACCCAGCTCAAGATGCGTTCGGTCGTCACGCTTCTCGCGACGTTCGTAGTCGCCGCTCCCGTTACCTGGTTCTACCTCCTGAAGGACTACCAAAAAGAGCGAATCACAGCGTTTTGGGACCGGATCGGGGGGACACAAGCCGACCTTCTCGACTCGGGCTGGCACACCCATCAATCCCTCGTGGCGATCGGAAGTGGTGGGCTGACGGGCAAAGGGTTCACGCAAGGCACGCAGACCCGGTTTCGCTTTCTGCCCGATCAGCACACCGACTTCCCGTTCCCCGTCTGGGCCGAGGAGCACGGCTTTTTGGGTGCGGTGCTCCTGATCAGTCTCTATTTGTTCCTGGTCCTGTGGGCGCTCCGAATCGCATCTCAGGCCAAGGATCGTTTCGGCGCGGTGGTCGCCGTCGGCGTCGGCGCCATGATCTTCTGGCAAACTGTGGTCAATCTTGGGATGGTCTCGGGGCTGCTGCCCGTCGTCGGAATGACGCTTCCATTGTTCTCGTACGGCGGGTCGAGCCTGCTCTCGACCATGTTGGGCCTGGGCTTACTGATGAACGTGTCGATGCGGAGGTTTTCACATTGAGCCAGTCGAAGCGGGTGATCGCAGGCGTGCTCCAGATGACATCCACCGCCGATGTCGATGCCAATATGGACACGGTGCACGGACTCGTGCGCGACGCTGCGCTACGGGGCGCCGAGATGGTGCTCGTGCCGGAGTGCTTTTCGTACCTCGGTCCTGAGAAGGGAAAGATCGATATCGCAGAGTCCCTCGATGAAGGCGGGCCGATCCTCGAGCGTTGCCGGGTGGCGGCACAAGACGCCGGAGTCGACGTGGTGTACGGCGGCTTCTGGGAGAAGAGCGACGTGCCTGGCAAGGTGCGCAACGCGTGCATCTACATGCGCGCCGATGGCTCGATCGATGCCGTCTACCGAAAGATCCACCTCTTCGACGTGGACTTACCCGATGGCACCAAGTTGCTCGAATCACAGACCGTGGAACCCGGGTCCGACACCGTCATCGCCGAAGCCCCGTTTGGAACGCTCGGGCTGAGTGTTTGCTACGACCTGCGGTTCCCCGAGCTCTACCGGCGTTTGGTCGACGCGGGCGCCATCGCGCTCGCGGTCCCGGCGGCGTTCACGCAGACCACGGGCAAAGACCACTGGCACGTACTACTGCGCGCCCGCGCGATCGAACAACAGTGTTACGTGCTGGCGGCAGCGCAGACGGGTCACCACTACGGGGAGCGGCGCTCGTACGGACACGCACTGATCGCCGACCCCTGGGGCACGGTGGTTGCCCAGTGCGGGCAAGGCGAGGGCGTTGCGGTGGCACCGATCGACCCTGCCTTCGTCGAAAAGGTCCGCCGGGCGGTCCCGAGCCTCGAACACCGGCGGATTCGCTAGACCCCGCTCACGAGGGCGGCCAGGGCATCAAACGGTTCGTCGTCCGTTGGTAGTCGGCGTACGCAGGGTACTTTCGCGCGGAGAGCTTTTCCGTGAGGCCGGTCGAGCCTTGGAACAAGAGGGTGAGCAGCACGGCGCCCGTGATGGTCCAGTTCAGCCACCCGGCGCCCGCGGCAACAGAGAAGATGTAGTAGGTCCACCACATCGCCTGCTCGCAAAAGAAATTCGGGTGCCTCGAGTACCGGAAGAGTCCCGTCGTGATGAAGTCAGCTTCCGGAGCTTCCCCCCGCGCGATGGCCGCGTACTTCGCGTTCTGAAACTTCCACTGCTGCTCGTCCGCAACGGCTTCTCCGATGAAGAAGGCGACGAAGGCGATCGCGGCGGCGTAGTCGAGAGCGTTGAGCGGCGTCCCGATGAAACGGTACGCTGCGTATGAAGGCACCGCGATCAGCAGGAGAAGATAGTTCTGAAAAGGCGCGATGAATGTTGCGTTCAGCACCTGGAACCACAGGGGTCCGATCTTTGCTTGGATCTCCTCCCAGCGATAATCCTCGCCGCCCGACTTGTAACCGCCCTTGCGCGCGAAGTTGTAAGTGAGGCGCACCCCCCAGAGCACGGTGAGCGCCGCCATTAGATTCAGTCGGGCATCGCTGAACTCGACATAGGCGGCGAAGTGAACCGCAAAGAGCGCAGGCGTGATCGACCAGAGTCGATCGACCCACGAATACTCCCTCGTGATCAGCGATAAGACCCAGCAAACAACAGCCAGTCCCCCTGCCACCCAGAGGGCAGTCGTCAGCGGATCGGTAGTCCTGTAGAGTTCGACGAGTTGCATCAGTCCCCGTTGCTATACTTCGTACAACACGTCTAGGTAGCGCTCTAGGAGGTCGGTGACGACGCCCTGGACCGGGACGGTGTTGGCCATGCCGTAGACCGGGGCCATGCCACCTTCTTCGTGGGGGTGGGCCTTGGTGTGCTCGACCGCGGCACGTAGATCGTCGAGGAAGCGATCGGCGACTCCTTCCTGCGTGTGCCGGAGGGTGACCGCGAGGTGGACGCTCGGGGGCTTGTGCAAGCCGTTGAGGTTCCAGTTGCGCTTCGTCATGAAGTCCATGACGCGATAGATGTCGAGCTCGTCAGAGCCAAACGCGATCACCCAAAGCGGGTTGCCGAGTACTTTGAGCTCTGGGATGGCGCGGACGCCTTCGCGGATCTTCGCTCCGGTCTCCAAGATGCTCCGGCTCGCATCGAGATAGCCGCTTTCTCCCATCGAAATCATAGCCGCCCAACATGCCGCGCTGAGCGCTCCCGGGCGGCTCCCGGCGAACGTCGGCGAGAAGTAGAGCCCGCCGGGCCAGTCGGCGACTTTGTAGTACTGATAGTGCCGCAAGTCGTAGTTGCGATAGAGCACTACGCTCGTTCCCTTTGCGGCGTATCCGTACTTGTGCGTGTCCGCAGACATCGAGGTTACCCCTGGCAAGCGAAAGTCGAACGCAGGAATGTCGTACCCGAGCTTTTCGGCCCAGGGCAGGATGAAGCCGCCTAGGCAGGCGTCGGTGTGGAAGCCAATGCCGCGCTTCCGAGCGAGCTCCGAGAGCTCTTCGATGGGGTCGATCACTCCATGCGGGAATGAAATTGCCGATCCGACGACACAAATGGTGTGTCGGTTGATCGCCTTCTTGGTCGCGGCCACATCCGCCCGGCAATCCGGGCCGACGGGCACCTTGACCAGCTTGATGCCGAAGTACTGCGCCGACTTGTCGAAGGCTGCGTGCGCGGTGGTCGGCACGACGAGCTCGGGTGAGGTGATGCCCTTGGTATCTCGAGCCCAGTCGCGGTAGGAGCGCATCGCCAGCATGATGCTCTCCGTCCCCCCGCTCGACACCGAGCCACACACCGCCGCATCCGCCGCTCGCTGTGCACCCAGCATGTTCGCCGTCATCGAGACGATTTCCGCTTCGTATTTCGCGATGCTCGGCCAGAGGTCGGAGTGGAGCGGGTTGGTTTGCGACGTGATCGAGTACACCTCGTTGAGAAAGGCGATGTGCTCCGGGTCGCCGTGGTAGACCGCTCCCGACACGTACCCATCTTTCCAGCGCTCGGTCTCCCGCCGTTCTAGCTCGCGGATTTCCGACAGAACATCCGCACGAGGCTTCCCATCGGCGGGAAGGGTAGTGTGACTCTCGATTTCGCCTGCATAGGGTTTCGCCGATTTGCGAAGCTCCTCCATGATCGGCGCGTACTCCGCTTCGAGCTTCTCCTTAACCATGGGCAAACGCTTCGCGTACTGGTAAATGCGCGCCACGAGAGGCTCGAGGGGCCCCAGGCGCACGTTCGCAAGATCCTTGATGTCCATGGGCCCTGCGTACCGCACCACTGCGGAATCGGCCAGCCCGCTCGCGGCCGCTATTTGTTGAGCCGGTTGTACATGCCCTCGCTTTTCTTCTGGATTTCCAGGAAGGCCTTGAAGAGCTCGTCGTAGATCGGTCGATGGTCCTGGTTGGGGATGTAGCGTTTGTCGATGGGAACCCGCGACGGGATGTCCTCCACCTTCAGCTTGCCGAGCCCCACAGCCGCCACGAAAGCCGCGCCGCGGACATTCGCCGAAAGCGGATCGGCGACCCGGTCGATCGGACGATTGAGCACATCTGCAAAGATCTGACACCAGAGCTCCGACTTTGCGCCGCCTCCGATGAACCGAAGCCCCTCGAACTGGCGGCCGATGAACGACTCGACGCCTCCCATCAGCCAGCGGGTGTTGTAGGCGACGCCTTCCATCACGGCGCGGATCATATGTGCGCGAGTCGTCCGCAACGACACGTTCGAAAATGCGGCTCGCAAGTGAGGATTCGCGACAGGCGTGTGCTCGCCGTAAAGCCACGGCGTGAAGATCAGCTTGTCACTTCCCGCGGGCACCTCCGAAGCGAGCTCGCCGAAACGTTCGAACGCGTCATCGGGTGGGGCGCCCGGGTCGAGGGCGTCGTCGCGACAGAGCACGCTGTCTCGCAGCCATGCCATGCAGGCTCCCGCTGTTTCTTGCTCGTTGCCGATGAAGTAGCGGCCCGGAAGCGCTGAAGGGAGCGACGCCATATTGTGAATCAAGTCGGTCTTCTTGAAAGGAACGTGGCACGTCAGCCAAGACGAGGTCCCGACGTAGATATGCCCCTCGAAGTCTCCGACCGCGCCCGATCCCACCGCCGCGGCGGGTACGTCCGGCGTGCCTCCGACCACCTTCGTGTCTTCGTTCACGCCTAACTCTAGTGCCGCGGGGGATGTCAGCGTCCCGATCACGTCGACCGCGCGCGTCAGATCCGGAAGCTTCTCGCGAGGCAGGGTGGCCTGGGCCAGTAGCTTGTCGTCGTAGTGGACCTTGTCGATGTCGCGATTGTCCGTCACCCAGTGCAGCGCGATCGAATCGGTCGTGGCGAGGAATTTCCCTGTGAGCCGTAGGTTTAGGTAGTCCTTCGGCTCCATGAACTTGTACGCGGCTTCATAGATCTCCGGCCGCTCGTGCCGAAGAAACAAGATGTGCGCGACCGGTTCTTTGCCCGCGAGGCTCGGGACCCCGCCGGTTTTTCGAATCCAGCGCTCGAGCTTGAGCGCGCCGTAGCCTTGGATCCGAACCAGACCGCCGGCCACCTCGGGCACGTACTTTGCCCCGCGGGAATCCAGCCAGATGATCGCTCGCCCGAGCGCATTGCCGTCCCGGTCGACGGGTACCGTTCCGGCCCATTGCGAGGTGACGGCTACAGCGATGATCTGCTCGGCCGGCACCAGATGCCGATTGGTGATTCGGCGGGCCGCGGCCACGATGGCGCGCCACCAGTCGTCGGGGTCCTGCTCCGCCCCGCCTCCCTCACTCAGGAACAGCTCGGTCGACTCGACCTCGGAGGCCAGCACTTCGCCCTCCGTCGTGACGAGCGCCACCTTGGGTCCGCTGGTCCCCAAATCGATCGCGAGAATGCACTCCGGAGTCACCGGCGCGAAGTCTATAGAGCCCCGCCCCCCGTGGCTAACGCAAAACCTTCGTTAGTTCTTGGCGGCGGCTTCTACGGTTTTCAGGAGGCTCTTGCTGTACACGCCGCGCTGAGCCAGCTGCTCGCGGGCCTTCTTGGCGGCCGCATCCCAGGCTGCCTTGTTCGGGGCGGTGTCCACCTCGGTGATGCCCCGGCCGAGCAGCGTTTGGTAAGCGCGCGCGTCGTCCCGAGCGACGATCTGGTCCAGCTTCGAGGCCGCTCGCGCCGCGGTGTCGAGCAGGGTCTTCTGGTCAGCCGTGCTGAGCTCGTTGAACTTCTTCTTACTGATGATCGAGCCGCCCACGATGATGTTGAAGTTGCTCGAGGTCACGTACTTGAGCTTCGTGTACCATTGGAACGCAACCGCAGCCATGGCAGACGCGGGCACGATTTCGAGCTTCCCGTCTTTGAGGCCAGGGAACACACCGGAGGCTCCGACGCGCACGGGACTCGCCCCGAGCGCCTTGATGTATGCGAGGCCCACCGCGTTGTCCTTGCCAGCCCATCCAGGCTTTGCGGCGAGGTCCGCAGGTGCGCTGAACTCGGTCGACGAGAACACGCGGTTCTTTCCACCGTCTCCCCAGGCGAGCAGCTTGAAGCCGCCGTCCTCGATCAGCTTCTGAAGCTTTGCATCGAGCTTCTCGCGTGCGCGATCGAGTTGCGCGTCGTCGGTGAGGAGCCCCGGGGCCGTGAGAACCTGGAGCTCAGGGGCGACCATGCTCAGCCCGGTGGTCGCAACCCCTGCTGCATCGAGCTTGCCTGCCTTGATCCGCTTGACGAGGTCTCGGTCGCTGCCCTCACTGCCACCCGAAAACACGCGAAGCTCGACTCGACCTTCCGTCTCCTTTTGAAGCGTGCGGCTCCAGGCCTTGAGCACCTTGACGAAGGAAGAGCCGGGCGGCGCCAGTGACGCGATCCGGATTGTCGTGGCCGGCACGGCCGGAGCTTGCGAGACCGCGGGCCCTCCGGGAACGAGGAGCGCGGCGAGCGCGAGGGTGAGGATCAGTGGGTACTTGCTGTGTTGCATCTTGGCTCACGGATAGACGGCTCAGGGCCGCGATTGTTCACTTTTCAGCGGCCAGCTTGGTCACCTGATCCAGCAGGCTCTTGCTGTAGACGCGGCCCGCCAACTGTTCTCTGGTCGTTTTAGCGACGGCGTCCCACTCGGCCTGGTAAGGCGTGAGGTCGACCTCGGTGAGGCCCCGCTCGAGCAGGGTCTTGTACGCCTTCGCATCGTCCCGGAGGACGAGCTTGTCCGAGGCTCGCGCCCCGCGCTCCGCGGTATCGAGCAGGATCTTCTGGTCCCCTGGCGTCAGCTGGTCGAACACTTCTTTCTTCACGATCGATCCGCCGATGAGGATGTTGATGTTCTGCTTCGCCATGTAGTTGAGCTTTGTGTACCACTGGATGGCGACCGCCATGATGGAGGAGGAGGGTACTGTGTCGATCATCCGAGTTTGCAGACCGCCATAGACCTCGTTCGCGCCGACCCGCACCGGATTGGCACCGATCACCCCCAGGTAACCTGCAAACACCGGGTCATCTTTCCAAGCCCAAGGCCGCCCGCTCTTGAGGTCGCTGGGCCGCGCGAAAGGATTCGTCGAGAAGAGGCGGTTCTTGCCTCCGTCGCCCCAGGTCAGCAGCTCGAACCCCGCCTCTCGAAACATCTCCTCGAAGCGACTTCGAAGTGTCGACCGAACGTGCTGGAGCTGCGCGATCTCGGTGATCAGTCCGGGCGCGGTAAGAACGAGGATGGGTCGAACGACCATGCCCATCCCCGTGGTGGTGATCCCGGCTGCGTCGATCTGTCCGGCCCGAATCTTCCGGATGAAGTCGCGTTCGTCGCCCTGGCTGCCGCCGGTGTAGAACCGAAGCTCCGCCCGGCCCTCGGTCTCTTGCTTGAATGTGCGGCCCCAGGCTTTGAGGACTTTGCCAAAGCCGGAGCTCGGAGGCGCGAGAGACGCGTACCGAATCACGATGGGCCCGTCCGCGGCTGCGTTCGACGCCGAGGTTCCCGGCACGAAAAGGGCGGCGACCGCGAGCGCGACCACCAAGGAGTGCTTCCAACTGCTCACGGTGGATCCCCTTACTACAAGCCGAGCGCGGGAACCAAGCGCCGCCGCAGGAATTCTCGAAGCTCGTCCTCGGTTCGGCGGGGCTCCGGGGTTGCTAGCAGGGAAAGGATCATCCGGAGCATGAATTCCATCGATTCGGCGGCCTCGTCCTCGTCCCAGCCGGTGGTATCGATGATCTCCGACAAGGCGACGCGTGTGAACGTGATCGACGCGGGCTGAGTGAACCCTTTCAACACGGTCGCGTCGAACATGGCCGGCTGCCAAACCTGCCGAAGGACTCGGTTTTCCTGGATGGCGCGCAGGGTGAAGAGAGTCGCGGCGACGATCTTTTCGCCAGGCCCCTCGAAGCCTCGAATGTGCTCCTGAACTTCGTTGGCCAGGCGGAGCCCGGCCTGAAGCAGCACGGAGCGAATGAGCTCCTCCCGATCTTTGAAGTAGCGATAGACCGTGGGCCGGCTCACCCCGGCCTCGAGCGCGACGTGTGCGATTCCGGTCCCCGAAATCCCGTCGCGGGCCACACATGAAGCGGCCACCTCGAGCAGGCGCTCGCG
>JBGUEF010000060.1:0-13567 GCA_041821485.1 Deltaproteobacteria bacterium | reverse complement strand
GGAGACACCCGGGTACTGCTCACCGCTGTACTTGTCGACGTAGCTCACGCGGCGCACGGCGATCTTGATGCGCGAAAGCCCGCTGGCTCCACGCTCCGGAAGGTCGGCCACGCTGTAAAGACGGAAGTGATGCTTCTGCCCGAACTCCTTGTTGCCGGGGGAGATCACACCGACGCTTTGTCCCAGCTGCAGCTCGAAGTCGGGCTGCTGGATATCCAAGGTGAGCTCCCGGACCTCCACGTCGGACTCCTCCGGCGTGATCCTCTCGCTGGAGACGATGGTGGCGTCGAAGCGCTGCTCGGTATCGTAGTCCTCGAGATGGGTAACCGCGGTGTTCATGGCGTCTCCTCCTGGGCCTCACAGGCTCCGCTCTCCGGCCTTCGGTGGCAATCTTTTGAATCGTTACAGCCGTGGCATCCCGAGCGCCCGGCCAAGGCATCGGGGTCATCCCCAACGTCGGCAAAGGATCTGCGCCATGCGCGCTGCACACCGACCCACGCCGTGGACAAGAGCAGGATGGCTCCAACACCGATGATGTAGTCGTGCATCATGGTCCTATCCTCCGAGCCCGCCGAAACCCATGAATGTCACCGAAAGCAGTCCGGCAATCATCAGCGCCATGGCAGTCCCCTTCGTCACGTCGGGCACCTCTGCCAGCTCCAGTTTCTCGCGCAGTCCGGCCATGAGCACAAGGGCCAAGGTGAATCCCGCCCCTGCGCCAAGGGCGTAAACGATGCACTGCACGAAGCTGTACCCCTTGTTGGTCTGAAAGAGCGCCAACCCCAGGATGGCGCAGTTGGTGGTGATCAGCGGCAGGAAGATCCCCAGCGCGCGGAAGAGCGCCGGGCTGACCTTCTTGATGAACATCTCCACCAGCTGCACGGTCGACGCGATCACGGCGATGAACGAGATGAGCTTGAGGTACGGCGCGTCGATGGCCACCAGCAGCAACTGGATCCCGAATGCGCAGATCGAGCTCACGAGCATGACGAAGGTCACCGCTCCGCCCATGCGCGTGGCGGTTTCGAGCTTCGCCGACACACCGAGGAACGGGCAGATTCCGAGGAAGTACGCCAGGACGAAGTTGTTCACCAGAGAGGCGTTGATGAAAATCGTCCACAGGGATTCGCTGGCCATCACACCGCCTCCTTGCTGAGAGTGAGCGCGGACGATTCGGCGTTCCGGGCCGTGCGCTCTTTGCGCTGCTTGAGCCAGTTGAAGAGCAGCAACCAGGCGGCGAGGGTGAAGAAGCCACCGCTCGGCAGGATCATCACCACCCAGTCTTGAAACGCATCGTGGAACAGCTGAGCCCCGAACAGCGACCCGGCGCCGAGGATCTCGCGAACCGCGCCGAGACAGAACAGCGCAAACGCGAATCCGATCCCCATCCCGAGGCCATCCATGATCGAACGGCCCACCGTGTTCTTGGAAGCGAACGCTTCGGCCCGGCCGAGGATCAGGCAGTTGACGACGATGAGCGAAATGAACGCGCCCAGGGCCTTGTAGAGATCGAGGCTGACGGCCTGGATCACGTAGTCGACTACCGTCACGAAGGTAGCGATGATCAAAATGTACGTCGCGATCCGAACCTGCTTGGGGATGAAGCTCCGCAGCGACGACACGACGATGTTGGACATGATCAGCACGAAGGCGGTGGCCAAGCCCATGGCCAGCGCGTTCATCGCGGTATTCGAAACAGCCAGCACCGGACACATCCCGAGCACCTGGACGAACACCGGGTTCTCCTTCCAGAGGCCCTTGATGAACTCGTCGGTGCTGCTCTTGCTAGCGGCCGCCATCTCCTACTCCCCTCCCTGAACGTTGCCCTGAAGGTCGTCCTGAACGTCGCCCTGAAAGTCGCTCAGATGGCCCTGGATACGAGGCACCCAGTACTGCGCGCTCTTGTTGAGGATGCGGGCGATGGCCACCGATGAGATCGTGGCTCCGGTGATCCCGTCCACTTCCCAGGGACTGCTCTTTTCACCATGCTTGACCGGCACGATGGGATTCGCGAGCTCCGAGTTGTCGTCCCTCAGCGAGACGTCGAGGCGTTCGAAGTTCGCGAGGAACTCCGGGTCGACCTCGATCTTGTCACCCAGCCCCGGCGTCTCTTTGCTCTCCAGAACCTGGATCCCGATGATGGCGTCCTCGGCAAACGAGTAGCCGTAGATCAGCCCGATCACATCCTGGTATCCCATGCCCTGAGCCTCCACGGCCAGGCCCACGAGCTCCGACTCGTCGTCGTACCCGGCGTAGACCAGCTGCGCGCCCGCATCTTTGCCTTCGAGCACATCGAAGGCACCAGACTCGTTGAGCCGATACGTGGCGCTGCTGGTTGCGCGGGGAAGGACATGGAAGATGGCCTCCTGCAAAGCCTCTGCCTTGTTGCGCTCGATGATCGGGAGCGTCACCTGGAACGCGGTCACGATGAGCAAACCGCAGATCACACCCACGCCGACCATGGCGCGGTACATGTGCCAGACGCTCGGTGGGGCAGGGCGGCTAGCGAGCTCGGTCTGGCTCATGTTGCAGCCTCCTTGCCCCTGGCGCCGTAGACCTTCGGCCGCGTCCATCGATCGAGGTGTGGGGTGACGGCGTTGCCGAGGAGGATTGCGTACATGACGCCCTCGGGCAGGCCGCCCCAGGAACGGATCACCACGGTGACCAGGCCGATGAGAGCGCCATAGAGGTAGCAGCCCCGCGAAGTCATCGGCGAGCCCACCATGTCGGTCGCCATGAACATGGCACCGAGCATCAAGCCGCCCGAGAAGAGCATGAAGATCGGTGAGGCGTAGCGCTCCGGGTCGAGCAGATGGAGCGCGCCGCTGAACACGGCGACCGCCCCGAAAATCGCCACGGGGATACGCCAGTTCATCATGTTCCGGACGATGAGATAGATGCCGCCGAGAAGAATGAGCACGGCAGAAGTCTCGCCTGCCGAGCCGCTGATGAATCCCATGGCCAGATCGCTGGTCGCTGTGGCCTCGCGGCTGAACTTCCACAGCGCCAGCGGGGTGGCGCTAGTGAGTGCGTCGTATTCAGGCTCGGTGAACGGCAAGGTCAGCGTCGACAAAGGCAAAGATGAGAACCGCCCCGCGCCAAAGCCCGGGATCCAGCTGGTCATCGCGACTGGAAAGGCGGCCTGCAGCACGGCCCGACCCACCAAAGCAGGATTGAAAGTGTTGTAACCGAGGCCGCCGAACAGCGCCTTGCCCACGGCCACGCAGATCACGCCTCCCACCGCCACCATCCAGAGCGGCAGGCTCGGTGGAAGGGTGAGGCCGTAGAGAAGGCCGGTGATCGTCACCGACCAGTCGCCGACGGTGCTGGGCTTGCCCGTCGCGCGGCAGATCAGGTGCTCCGTGAGGACGCAGGATGCCAGGGCCATGGAGAGGGTCAGCAAACCGGCGAGACCAAACGCGAACACCGCAAACGCCGTGATCGGCAGCAGCGCCAGCACGACGTTGAACATGATCGTGTCGACGCTGTAGCCGCTGAGAATGTGCGGCGACGTTCGGATCTCGAGGGTCTTGCCCGGTGTCGCCATCAGGCCGCCCCCGCTTTTCGCACGGCCGCCTTGGCGGCGCGGAACTGCTGCACGAGTGGAATGTGCGAGGGGCAGACAAACGAGCAGGAGCCGCACTCGAAGCAGTCCATGAGGTTGTGCTCCTCTGCCATGACGGAGAACTGCTCGGTCGCCGCCAACTTTCCGAGAAGAGCGGGATTGAGAAAGATCGGACAGGCATCCACGCAGTAGCTGCATCGGATGCACGGATAGACCTTGCTATGGGTCCTCTCCGCTGCCGAGTCGGTAAACGCGGTGACCCCCGAGGTGCCCTTGGTGATCGATATCTCCAGGCTAGGCGCAGTCGCGCCCATCATCGGCCCGCCGAGGAACACGCGGTTCACATCCTCTTCGACGCCGACGTGCTCGAGCAGGAAGCGAAGCGGTGTGCCGATCGGGATGCGGTAATTGCCCTTTCGCTTCACCGCAGGCCCGGTCACGGTGATGACCCGTTCCTGGATGCCTTGCCCCCGAGGCAGCAGGTGGCCGATTTGCGCCGCGGTGGCCACGTTGCAGCACAGGGCGTGGATGTCTAACGGCAAGCCTCGCGATGGCACCTCCCGGCCAAGAAGCGCAGAGAACAACATCTTCTCCGCCCCCTGCGGGTACTTCACCTGGAGCACCTCCACCGAGCCGTCGATGTCGCTGGGAAAGTTCTCGCTCAGGTGAGCCGCCGCATCGGGCTTGTTGGCCTCGACGGCGATGATGACCTTCTTCGCCCCGGTGACTTTGAGGAGGTAACGAATCCCCATGAAGATGTCGTCGCTCTCCTCCAGCATCACCCGATGGTCGGTGGTGAGGAACGGCTCGCACTCCACCCCGTTGATGATCAGGGTATCGACGAACTTGCCCTCGGGGATCTTGAGCTTGACGTGCGTTGGGAACGCCGCGCCCCCGAGCCCGACCACGCCGGCATCTTGGATTGCCGCGACGATCTCGTCCGGAGTAGCCGTGTCGAGCGGGCAGGGCGTGCCCTCGTCGATCTCCTGGGTGGAGCCGGGAAACGGCTCCAGATACACCGCCGGCACCATGCGGCCGCTGATGCTGGGCGCCAGGGCAATCCTGCGCACCAGGCCCGAAGCCGGTGCATGCATGGACACCGACATGAACCCGTCTGCCCGAGCGATGCGCTGCCCTCTTTGAACTTCCTCTCCCTCCTCCACCAGAGGGAGCGATGGCGCGCCCATGTGCTGGACGAGTGGAACGATGAGGAGCGGCGCGAAGGGGAACTGACGAATGGCTAGCCCACTCGTCTCGTCCTTCGACTCCGGCGGGTGCACCCCGTGCCGGAACGTCTTGAGCCCCAGAAGTCTCATCGGTCTCATGCCAGGTCGTTCCTCAGTTGTACTTTTCGCCGCGCTTGATCCACTTCTCGATGCCCTTTTCACTCCGGTTCCTGGGCAAGCCAGGGTGAATGACGCGGGCAGTGCATTTCTCCGCGGACTTCACCAGATCCTTGTAGGGCCCCCCCTCGGCGTTCTTGATGATGGCTTTCTTGTCCGCGTTGTACACGAAGATCTTGGAGTTGAGCTGGGTGCACTCGTCGCAAGCGGTGCAGTTGGGGGTATCGATCCAAGGCGCCAGGTAATCGCCCACCGCCGCCGGTGCCGCAGCCGCCGCCGGCGGTGCTGTCGAAGTCGCCCCGCCCGCTGCCGGCGGCAGTGATGAGGGCATATCGCTAGCCACCAGCGCGGCCAGTCCTTCACCGGACCCGCTGACGACCTGCATCAGGCTAGACATCATCTGGCCCGCCAAGTCCTGGCGTACCTGCTCGACGATCGATTCCGTCGAGGGCTGATCCTCGCCAGCCAGCGCCCGGAGCAGGGTCCAGAAATCACGCCGGTCTTCACAGGACTCGACGATCGGCTGTGCCACCAGCAGCCGTGTGAGCTGCTGCTCTTTGTCCACCATCCACACGTACGGGAAGACGTCCTCGCGGTCGTCCTCGTCCAATTCCAGGAACTCCGCAAGCGGCATCATGTTCTCGTTCCAGGTGTCCCGGGGCGCGACCCGGAACTGCTTCCGGAATCTACCCTCGGTGATCGCGAAGTCCGCAAAGGTCAGCGGAAGCTCCATCTCCTTCTCGACACCGTCTTCCAGGTACTTGATGGTGTAGCTCGGCCAGTCCTGATCCTGCTGCGGGTTGCCCTCGAGATCGAAACACTCCTGCGGCGTCTTGCCGGCGTCGGGGTCGTACCGGAAGAGCGGGTACGCTCTCGACTCGACCGCCAGCTTCGATTGCGCCGCGCTCATGTCGTCGCCGATGCCGTGCTCCGGCTGACAGGTGCTGTACAGATTGAAGAGCGCTGGCCGTCGTGCCTTCAGCCCCTGGATGAAGCCTTCGATCATGTGATTCGGGTGCGAGATGGTGCTCTGCATCACGTACGTAGTGCGGTGCGCCATGCCGATCAGGCCGATCTCCTTCCGAGGCTCCTGCTTGCCCTGGATGGCCTTTCCGTACTGCGCCATGTCCGAAATCTGGCCGATGAAACCAGAGGTACAGGCCTGGCCACCGGTGTTCGAGTAGACCTGGGTGTCCACCACCAGCACCTTGATGGGCGTGCCCGAGGCCATGACCCGGGAGAGGTTCTGGAAACCGATGTCGTACATCGCTCCGTCGCCACCCACCGCAACCACAGGCGGGCAGAGCTCCCACTCCTCGTCGGTGAATCCGCGCCAGTTGAAGTAGGTGAGGAACTCGTCGTGCTCCGCGGGCCGGTATTTGTCCTCCAGCTCGAGCTCGGCGGTGCGGATGGCCTTGAAGCCTTCGGCCATCTTGGCCATGTGCCCTTCGAAGATGCCCATCGCCATGGACGGGGAGTCCTGGAAGAGGTGGTTGGCCCAGGGGAACGGGTAGGGGTTGAACGGGTAGGTGCTGCCCCAGACCGAGGTGCAGCCGGTGCTGTTGATCATGCCCATGCTGGTCCGGCCCCGGCCGGTCGTCCCCTCGACGTACTTCCACTTGAGCTGTTCCAGCTTCGCCACCAGCCCGGTCATCCGCCGGAGCCAGGCCTGGTCGATGGGCTGACTTCCTTCGATGGTCTCCATGCGCGACGCGATCGCGGCCAGCGTCACGTCCTGATCGCCGATGTCGTCCACGACCTTGGCCATCATCTCGGGGTCACTCACGTTGATCTCTCCGGCGAGCCGGAGCTGGATGTGCTTCTTCAGTCGAGCGACGAGATCGCTGACGTGGGCGAGATGCTTGGCAATCCGCGGTTGCATCAAGGCTTCCACGGTGGCGATGAAGATGTGAAGCGAGGTCTTCTCCGAGCAACCGAGGCATGCACCGTCGCCGCTGGTGAACGGCAGGTAGTTGTCCTTGTCGAGGAGGATTGTTTGGAGGGCGCCGATGCCTTCTTCCAGGTCGTCCACCCGGATGTACTTCGCCGGCGTGGTCGGCAGGTCGGTCCAAATGTCCCAGTTGTCACGGAGTAGCTGCACCGACTCTGCCGTCTGCTTCATGGGACGAAGCGCGTCGTCGCTGCAGACCTCCACACATTCCATGCAGCCCTTGCAGGTGTACGGATTGACGGTGATCGAGAGAAGGCCGCCACTCCCGGGCTGATCCTGCTCCGGCAAAGTGTAGTGGGGTCGGGTGAGCGCAAACTGGAATCCGTTCAGCTCCTCCTTGAAGATGTCCAGCTCCTTCCGGAGCTTTTCCTTCTCGCCGCCCCGGAGCTCGCTCTGCTCCACGGTCTGCGCCATCGCCTTGTCCAGCAGCACCGCCACGGAGTCCGATTCCTGCGCCACTTGGAACAGGCCGTGCAGGTTGCGCTCCATGACCTTTGCGGCCTTGGGCAGGTGTTCGATCTGCGCTCCGTGGCCGTTCTTGCGCACCCGGTTGACGATGGTGTCGAACACCTGGCCCACCTCGTTCACCAGCCCCGGGATCGCAGTGTCGGGGCAGATCGTGTAGCAGTCGCCGCAGGCGGTGCAGTTCTCCGCAATCCACTCGGGGTGATCGAAACGGATCCCGGTCATGTCCCGGAACAGCGCCGACGAGGGTGGCATCACGCCCAGTCCGATGAACGGATCGGTGAGGTTGTCGTTGCCCATGCCCCGTGCGTAGAAGCTGCCCGTCTGCTCCCAGAAGCGGTGGATGTCGCTCATGGGCGCCTTGCTCTGAGGCAGAGGCTTCACCATCACCGGCAGCTGCCGCTTACTTCCGGCAGCCTTGCTGTCGCTTCCGCTGATCGGGCCGGGGATCATCTCCTGGATCTCTTCGAACCCGCGCTTCACCACCCGCACGTTGTCTTCGACGACTCTGCGTCCCTTGGAGCCGAACTTCTCCTGGAGCTGGTCGTGAATGGCGTCGAGGAGCTTCTCCTCGTTGAGCCCCGCCTGCTCGATCACCGGCGACGCGGCGAAGAACGCGCCCTGGAAAGCGATCCCCTGCATCCGGAGCTGAAGGTCGGAATCCGTGGCCTCGTCCCGCGCAATCTTGAACGCGTCGAGGAAGTAAACCTTGATCTTCTTGTCGATGATGATCTTCTGGTACATCGGCGGGATGCTCTCCCACATCTCTTCCGACGACCCCTTGTCGCTCTGAATGACGAAGACCCCGCCTTCTTTCAGGCCCGCCAGCGCGTTGGTGTGCCCGAAGACGTTCGGGTCCGGCGACAGCACCACGTCGACGTAGAAGTACTCGCAGTTGATCTTGATCGGCTCCGGCGCCGCCGACAGGTAGTACGTCGTGGGCTGGCCCTTCTTCTCCGAGCCGTACTTGGGGTTCGCCTTCATGTGGTAGCCCAGTAGCTCGAACAGCGTCATCGCCAGGTTCTTGCCTGTCGTGATCGCGCCCCAGCCACCGATGGAGTGAAACCGCACCGTGATGCTGCCCTCGGGCATCAGGTTTGGGTTCTCGGAGCCGCGAATCGCCAGCGCCTTCACGTCCGGGTAAGCCTCCTGGATCGTCTGCTGATACATCTCCTGCTTCGGCGTGATCGCCTCGTCGCGCAGGAAGTCGATCGAGAGGTAGAACAGCTTCTTCCGCGGCCCGTTCTCGAGCATGTTCTCCACCGCGCCCACGATGCCCTCGGGCTGCAGATCGCGGCTGCCCATGCCGAAGGAGCCGGAGTAGAGCGAGGGCGCGTCGTTCAGTGACTTGTACGCCGCCAGCTCCGGGTACACCGGGTTCCGGGCGTCCTTCCCGTTCTCGAGGCACTTGCTCACCGTGGCGCGAATCTCCCGCATGAGTGGCAGGTCCACCGCCAGCGGCTGGTCGAGTCGTTCGAGAACGGTAACTCCCTTCTTGCCCTGGATGATCTTCCCGATGAGATCGGCGGGGAAGGGGCGGAACATGAGCATGTCCACCACACCCACCTTGAGACCCCGGCTCTCCCGGAGGTAGTCCACCACCGCTTCGGCCGAGGGGATCATGCTGCCCTGGCCAACGATCAAGTAGTCCGCGTCGTCGGCCCGGTACGTCATCACCCGGCTGTAGTGACGACCGGTGAGCGCGTAGAACTCCTCGAACGCCTGCTCGGTCAGAGCCTGGATGTGATCGAAGAAGAACGGCCGCTGGGCCGCCACGCTCTGCATGTACGAGTCCTGGTTTTCGACCAGACCGGACATCACCGGGTTGTCCACGTCCCAGAGCAACGGGATGCGACGGCGGGTGTCGCCGTAGATGATCTTCTGCGCCGGGGTGGGCGTCTCGATGATGTCATCGGGAAGCCCGAGATACTCGGCGATGAGCTCCCGCTCCGGCACCAGCATCGACTCGATGAGGTGGGTGGTCAGGAAACCGTCCTGGGCAATGATCCCGGGCGTGAGTGCCAGCTCGGCAATCCTGTGGCTGATGATGTTCAGATCCGCCGCGGCCTGAGCGTTCTTGGCGAACATCTGAAAGAAGCCCGTGTCGTCGACGCAGTGGTAGTCGTCGTGCCCCGCGTGCACGTTGAGCGTGGACTTGGTCATCGCCCGGGCGCCTACATTCAGCACGTAGGTCAGCCTCTTGCCCACAGCCGCATAGAGCGACTCGTGCATGTAGGCGATCCCCTGGCCCGACGAGAAGTTCGCGGACCGCATGCCCGTCATCGACATCCCCGCGGTGACCGCGGCCGCGGCATGCTCGCCTTCGGGCTCGATGAAGATCAGAGGACGCCCGGAGACGTTGATGTGTCCAGCCGCAGCGGCCTCGGCCCAGTACTCGCCCATCTGCGTCGAGGGCGTGATCGGGTACGCGCCGGCAGCGTCGCTCGATTCCCGCTCACACATGATGACGGCGCTGTTGCCGTCCAATGCGGCACGGGAACCGGGGTATTTGAAGTTGCCTTCCCCCTTTTTCCCTTGGTCCTTGTTCTTCTTACCGAAGCGTAGTGGGGACATCGAAACCACCTATCAGCCTTTGGTCCTGGGTTCTAGGTCGGGGCGTCGCGAAGCGTGCCCTTCCGAATGATTTTCTTGGCTGCCGGGCCTTTAACCGGCCCAGCCTTGGGGTCGATCCAGACGATAGCCCCCGTGGGGCAGCGCTGAATTGGAGCCTGCGTCTTGTGCGGCCTGCTGTAGTCCACCACCGGAAGGTTCAGCTTGATGGTGATGAGGCCTGCGGGAGCGTCCATCTCGCAGCGACCACAGTTGGTGCAGGCGACCTCACAGTCCTCGAGGATCTCGTCGCCGTTGTCCTGAGAGCTACAGGCGACCCAGAGGCGATGGCTCTCCTTATGTAAGGAGAACAGGTCCTTGGGGCAGACCTCGACGCAGTCCCCGCAGGCGGTGCATTTGTCCTCGTCCACCACCGGGAGCCCGTGCTCGTTCATCTCGATGGCGTCGAAATCGCAGACCACGTCGCAGTCGCCGAGGCCCAGGCAGCCCCAGAAGCAGCCTTTGCCGCCGCCGGCTACCCGGGCAGCGGAGCGACAGGTCTGGTGCCCGTGATACCTGGCATGGTTGCGGGCCACGTTGGTGCCCCCGGCGCACGCCAGTCGCGCCACGATTTTTTCCTCAGCCCCCACGTCGACACCGAGGAAATGTGCGATCTCCGCTCTCTCCTCGCCGGAGCTCACCGTGCATTTGCCCGGCAGTGCCTCGCTCTTGGTCAGGGCTTCCGCAAACGGCCGGCACCCGGGAAAGCCACAGGCACCGCAGTTCGCGTGAGGAAGCATCTCCTCCACCACGTCGATTCGCGGATCCTCGTAGACGTACAGCTTCTTGTTGGCCAGGACCAACGCCGTAGCGAGGATGAATGTGAGGCCACTAATGGCCCCGACCGCCGTGAGAAATAGCATGGGTACGTCAGGTTACTTTGGCCACGTCGCTGACCTTCACGACGCGGGTCGTTGGCTGGGCTGGGGTCTCTTCTGGCAGGAACCAGCGCGCCCAGAGCACGCCGGCCTTGTGGCCCTGAGTTCGAATCCAATTCGGGTGACCCGGATCCTGTGCCGAGATCACCAGCGTCCATGAGCCGTCGTCGTTGTAGGCGATTTGGTGCCCATTGATCGAGACGCGCTCGTAGTCGTAGTTGTACGTGTGCAGGAACTCGTTCCAGATGCAGAGATTCCAGAAGGGGCACTTGGGCGAGGTTCCGTCGATGATGAGCGCCTCGTCGTCTTCCAGGGCGTAGTTGCCCATCCCGTACGAGGCGTCGCTTGCACCCCATCCATACGTAATCGCGCCCATGGGAAGGGGCTCCTGCATGGTGTTGGGGTCGCCGATCGCGGGCACGGGGGTGATCCCGCTTTGCTCTTTGATCCACGTGGTCGCCGCCCGGAAGCGTCGCGCCATGTCCTCGTCGGTGATGCGCGTGGTCGAGGGTGGGTCGTCTGCTTCGATCGTCCAGACCGCCCGCCTGTCGTTGAAGGGGTCGCCCAGATAGTCGCGCGTGATCGCCGCGTTCGACTCCGGTGAGAGCTGAATCCAGTTCCCAGGGTGCTCGTCCGCGCTCAGGACGATGTCGTAGCTTCCGTCGGAGTTGGCTTCCATGTCCCCAATGCGAAGGCAGCCGACGATACCCTCTGCAGGTTGGCCGTCGTCCGGGCCTTCGTAGACGCTCAACGAGAGATAGGCAGCGTCACCCGCATCGAGGTGCACGCGATACGTTCGCGACGGGTCGAGCGCGGCGAACTGATAGTAGGCGTCCGCGTTGTCCCCGCCCCACTTCTTGTATCGTCCGACGATGTCGACGAAATGAGGCCGGTCTTTGTCGGCCCAGACATAACAGTCGAAGGCCACTTGGGTGAGCGAGAAAATCCACCGATAGCCTTCGATCACCGAGACGTCCTGCTCCACGGCGCGGTCGCCAAACAGGAACGTATCTTCGAGCTCGCGCATGGCGTTGATCAGCTCGCGGAAGGCCTCGGTCGTTTCGAACGTTCTCTCGCTCATCGCTAGGCTCCTAACCCTCCGGGACGTTGTACCGCTCTCGATAGAATGCAAGCGCCTCGCGCCTCTCCTCCGGGTCGATCCCGAGGTCCTCGAGCCGGTAATCGACCAGCCCGTGCTTGCCCTTCGGGTTGTCACGGAGAAACGCATCGATGGCCTGGGCGGTTTCCTCGGTAAACGGCTGCTCCGCGAACTCGAAGATTCGCTTCACCGTCCCCGGCATGTCCGCCATGAAGTCCCCAAAGTGCACATCCATCACGTGCGATTCGGGCAATAGCCCCCGGTCGCGCACCCCGGCACGGAGGAGATCTTCGGCGCGGCCCGTCCAGTAACGCGCGATCGCTCGCACGTCCGGGTCCTTCTCCTGCATGCGGGCTCCGTACGCCACCATGGTCGCGAGCGAGGCGGTGATCCGCACCGGGTCGCGGTGGGTCTGAATGAACGTCGCGTCAGGAAAAGCCGCCACCAGCGCATTGAGGTTCTCGAGGTGCTGAGGGCTCTTCAAGAGCCAGCGCTCACCGGGGCGCAGGAACTGGAGCGCCTTCAAGCACCGCCGGAGGTAGGCGTAGGTCGGGGTCTGATCGGTGCGCTTGTACCAGTCGCCGTAGCTCGGAACGTGATAGCTGCCTTCGAAGAGCATCGTCGAGAAGTCGATCGCGAGCAGCTGAATCTCCTCGTGCGGCCCCTCCACCGTGAACTCATGCATCGCGCTGAACAGAGGAATCACCTTGTTGATGCCGTCGAGCGCCCTGGCACATCGCTCGATGCGGGGGTCGCGCCCGTCCTTCCCAGGGCGTTCCCTGGGATCGGGAAACGGCTCGAGGCTTTCCCAGTACGGGAGCCAGCGAAACGACGGATCCTGCGAGAGCAGGTTCAAGAGGTGCGTGGTACCGGTCCTCGGAAGGCCGCAGACGATGATCGGCCGGTCGATCTTCTCATCCTCGATTTCCGGGTGCAGCCGGTAGAGCTCCTCCAGCCGCAATCGGCTCCGCAGCAACTGCAGCACGAGCTGCCGTGCGGCAATGCGTCCGAACGGAGAGAGCTCCGTCTCGCTCTGTACCGCGCGGAGCAAAATCTCCATGGGTTCGCGAAAGCGATCATCGCCGAAGTCGGTCAGCCCCGTTTGCTTGCTGGCGGCCGACAGCAGGTCCTCCGGCTCGAGCGAAACGAATGTTCGCGTAGGCCATCCGCTCACCGCGTTGAAGAGGCGAAACAAGAGGGGCAGGCTCGGATTATCCCAGTCCGTGATTCGGGTGGCGGTGGGCGCGGTCATCGCGTGCCTAGATATAGCCGCCCTCGGGGCCCACGCCAGAGCTCCCGGCGGGGTTCACGGACTGGCTTTCGGCGCTCATTTTGCGCACAATTGTGCAAGGTGCGCGTCGTCGCGCACCCTAAACCCAGGAGTTGGACATGATGCGTAGCTTGGTTGTTCTTAGTATTCTCATCCTAGCGGCCGGTTGCGGCGAAAGCAGCGGAGGCGCCGGTGGCGGGGAACCCCCCGAGCCCATGGAGGTCACCGTCGACACCTTCAACGTCGCGCTAGCCGGCGCCTTCATCCCATTCGAGGAGGAGCGCCGTGAGCCGATTGCAGCCGGGATCGCAGCCTCTGACGCCGACATCATCTGCCTCCAGGAGGTCTGGGACCAGGCCGACAAGGACATGATCCGAGCCGCCGCC
>JBGUEF010000059.1:0-13602 GCA_041821485.1 Deltaproteobacteria bacterium | reverse complement strand
ACCGTTGCCCGCGGATCCACCGCCGCCACTGCTTCCTGAATCACCACAGCCAACCAGGCTGAAGGTCAAACCAATGCTCAAAAATAGCCAAGCGTATTTACGCATGTATCCCCCTTCATGAACGGGACAGCGTAACGACCCCAGGAAGCGATGGCCAAATTGATGGTCAACCGGCCCCTTTACGGGTCTACCGGGAATCCGGCGTGTCCGACACGTAGAGGTCGCCCCGGTCTTCCCGCACGTGGAGCCGCTGGAGCGCCATCCCCTCGCAGGGCCCTTCGACACAGTAGCCGTCGTGAAGACGGTAGGTCGCCCCGTGTGTGCCGCAGACCAGGTGCGCCCCGTCTTCGCTCAGGAGCTCACCCGTCCCGCCATCGAGCGGTACCGGAAGATGCTGGCAAAGGTTGCGGTACGCGACGATGGTCCCGCTCTCGTCACGAAGCAGCAACACCATGACAGGCAGACCATCAGCGTCTTGGCCGAGTCGCGCGGTGCGCACGACGCCCTCCGGCAGCTCTTCCTCACGGCAGACCCAAACCTCCAACGCGGTCAATCCTTCCCAGGTTGGGCGTACGTTCCGCGGGCGGGTACCGAAACCAGATCGCGCCGCGGCACCCAAAGGCCAGTAAGCCAGCCGCCATAGACGCAGCCGGTATCGAGTCCAATCGAATGAGGACGGTTCTGAAGCCCGCGCACCGCGTCGTGCCCGAACACCACCAGCCGAGGCCCCGGCCAGACCGAAGCCCAGGGCGTGCCCTCCTCGTAGCTTCTCGACGCGGTTCCATCGTCGAGGATGCTCCGCATGTTCATGAGGTCGTCGGGGTCCTGATCTTCGAGAGGGAGGTCGGGCAACAAGCCCGCATGCACGACCAGAGCGTCGTGCTCGGGGAGCTCGATCCAGAGCGGGAGGGCCGCAAGCCACTGCCAGTCCTCGTCCGTGAGCTCATCGGCAACCCGTTGGTGGGCAGGTTTGAGCTTCGGAAGCTCGCCGCCTGCGCGCTTCGCATCCCACCACTTCAGGCAATGCTGGTCGTGGTTGCCCCGCACGGCGCGGCCCTCGAGCTCCCTCACGAGCCGAATAACCCCTAGCGAATCCGGCCCCTTGGCCACCAAATCTCCGACGAGAACAAGTTGATCGCCGTCTTCCCAGCCCGACTCCTCCAATAGGTCCTCGAGCTCCTCTCGGCAGCCGTGGACGTCTCCCACGATGAGGGTACGGGCGCTCATATCCCGATCTTGGGCGCGTCCCGTAGAGATTCCAAGTTCGTGAGGCCCCTGACGCGTTGACAGCCGGCACAAACCGGCAATACAGGCGTCTCCATGATCAAAGAAGGCCGCAAGGCTCCCGCGTTCAATTTGCCCTCATCCACGGGCGACAAGCTGGCCCTCAAAGACCTCGCCGGCAAGTACGTCATCCTCTACTTCTACCCGAGGGACAACACGCCGGGCTGCACGACCGAGGCCAACGACTTCAACAAGGCGTTGCGCAAAATCAAGGCGCGTGACGCGGTCGTCGTCGGCGTCAGCAAAGATTCGATCGAGTCGCATTGTAAGTTCGCTGACAAATACAAGCTGAAGTTCCCGCTGCTCAGCGACCCCGACGGAACGATGCTCGAGAAGTACGGCGCCTGGGGCGAGAAGAATCTGTACGGCAAGAAATCGATGGGGATCATTCGCTCCACCGTGCTGATCGGACCCGACGGAAAAGTGATCAAGCACTTCCCGAAGGTGAAAGTGAATGGGCACGTCGATGCGGTGATCGAAGCCCTCAACGAAGCCCGTAGCGATTGACACTGGGGAGCGTACGAGCGCATGGTTCCACTGCGATGAGCGAGCCCAGCCCCATGCCGGTGCCCGAGGCCCCGGAGGCTCTGGACCCCAACTTCCGGATCGAGCTGCCCAACTTCGAGGGGCCGCTAGACCTGCTCCTGCATCTGATCCGCAAGCACGAGCTCGACATTCTCGACCTGCCGATCTCCTTCATTACCGATAAGTACCTGGAATACCTCGGCTTGATGGAGAATATGAACCTCGACATCGCCTCGGAATACCTGGTGATGGCGGCGACCCTGGCGCACATCAAGAGCAAGATGCTCCTGCCGCGCCCGCCCGAGGATCAGGACGACGACGAGCTCGACGAGCTGGACCCTCGCGCGGAGCTGATTCGGCGTCTGCTCGAGTACCAGAAGTACAAAACGGTCGCCGCAGATCTGGGCGTTCGTGCGATCGCGGGGCGCGACGTGTTCTCCCGGGGCACCCCTCCGCCGGCAGCCGATGGGCCCGCGCCGTTGGCGCAGGTGAGCGTCTTCAAGCTGCTCGACGCGCTCAAGAAGATTGCAGAGCGGGTCAACGCGACCTTCTCGCTCGAAGTCGACGCGGAACGGATGTCGATTCAAGACCGCATCGGCGATCTGGTCGAATTACTTCGCGAGCGCCGCCGCTGCCGCTTCGACGAGCTCTTCGAGGACGTGAGCACTTCGTACGATCTGGTGGTCACGTTCCTCGCGCTGCTCGAGATGGCGAAGATGCGCTTGGCGAGCATCTATCAGACCGACCACGAGGAGCCCATCTATCTCGAGTACACGCTGCTCGACGCGGCGGGCGAGCCGGTCGTGCCCGCAGACGTGCAACGGCCGACGAGCGATGTGGTCGACACCGAGATCGACCTCAGCGATGCGATCGCGCCTGGCGAAGAACGAAGAGAATCGGTGGTGGTGCCGGCCGGCACCTTCGGCGCGTACGCATACAACGACGAGCAAGAGCAATGACGCAAACAGAAGTGCAAACCGACAACGGGGCCTCGGAGAACGGGGCGGGGGCGCCGATTGCGCCAAGCGGCGAGACGCTCAAGAACGTCCTCGAGAGCCTGATCTTCGTGTCGAGCCGCCCAGTGACGCCAAAGAGGCTCGCCCGGGCGGCGCGGGCGACCATTGCCGAGGTGCAGCCTCTGCTCGACGAGCTCGTCGCCGATTATCAACACCGAGGCGTTCACCTCTACTACGTCGCTGGCGGGTACCAGTTCCGTTCTGCCCGCGAGAGTGCCGACTTCGTCAAGACCCTCGTCGCGCCAAAACCCATTCGCCTGACGCGCGCCCAGCTCGAAACGCTCGCTATCGTCGCGTACCGCCAACCGCTCACCCGGCCCGAGGTCGATGACGTGCGCGGGGTGGACTCCGGCTCGTCGCTCAAGATGCTGACCGACCGCGGGCTGGTGAAGATCCTCGGCCGGAAAGATGAACCGGGCAGGCCCTTGGTATACGGAACGACGCCGGGGTTCCTGGAGTTCTTTGGCCTGAGTGGCCTGAAAGACCTCCCGACGCTTCAGGAGTTCAGCGACCTCACCGACGAGCACAAAGCCCTGTTCGAACAGAAGACCGGGGAGTCGATCGACGTCGCGGCCGCAGAGCTCGCCGCCGCAGAAGCGATGGAGCAGGCGGAACAGGAACTCCTCGCAGAGGAAGAAGCCGCCATCGCCTCGGCCGCGGCCGAGGCGAGCGCAGAGGACGAAGAGGACGACGACCTCGAAGACGACGAGGACGACGAGGCATGACGTTCCAAGAGCTCATTCTCGCCCTCGAACGCTTCTGGGCCGAGCGCGGTTGCCTGATCGTGCAGCCGTACAACTCCGAGGTCGGCGCGGGCACCTTCAACCCGCACACGTTCTTGAGGGCCATCGGCCCGGAGCCCTGGAACGTCGCGTACGTCGAGCCGAGTCGTCGCCCAACGGACGGACGCTACGGTGAAAACCCGAACCGGCTGCAGCAGTTCCACCAATATCAGGTCATCCTCAAACCATCGCCTCTCGACATCCAGGACCTCTATCTCGAGTCGCTGCGGGCCCTCGGCACCGACCCGAACCGCCACGACATCCGCTTCATCGAGGACGACTGGGAGTCGCCTACCTTGGGCGCATGGGGCCTCGGCTGGCAAGTCTGGCTCGATGGCCTCGAGATCAGCCAGTTCACCTACTTTCAGCAATGTGGCGGCATCGACTGCAAGCCGGTCAGCGGCGAACTGACCTACGGCCTCGAGCGGATCGCGATGTACCTGCAGGACGTCGACGACGTCTACGAGCTGCAGTGGGCCCCCGGCATCCGGTACGGTGACCTCTACAAGCGCGCCGAATGGGAGTGGAGCACATACAACTTCGAGCAGGCCGACGTCGACCTTCAGAAGAACCTCTTCGAGGAGTACGAGAAGCAGGTCGCCATCTTGCTCGGCCTCAGCGACAAGAAGGGGAAGGGCGGCGCCCTGCAGTTCGACCGCGAGCCCCTCGAAAGGCTTGCGCTGCCCGCCTACGACGCGGTCATCAAATGCAGCCACTACTTCAACGTTCTCGATGCCCGGGGCGCGATCAGCGTGACCGAACGGCAGCGCTACATCGGCCGGGTGAGGCTCATCGCTCGGGCGGTCGCTGAGTCCTGGTACGCCCAACGCGAGGCCCTCGGCTTCCCGCTTCTCGACACGGCGGCAGCGGCTCAATAGCGGGTTTTGGGGCCTTGCCCCGTTGCGTCCGTGGATCCTGTCTGGTAGCAACGCCTCTCCATGTCATCCGAGTTTTTACTGGAAATCGGGACCGAGGAGCTGCCGGCGTCGTTCGTGACGCACGCGCTGCGCTCGATGAAGGCAAGCGCCGTCGAGCTGGTCGGCCAGGCCCGGCTCGGGACCGACTCGCTCGAGGTGCACGCGATGGGGACACCGCGGCGGCTCGCGCTGCGAGTGCGAGGGCTCGCGGCCAGTCAGCCCGATCGTGACGAGACCGTCATGGGCCCGCCGTGGAGCGCTGCATTCGATGCGGACGGCTCCCCCAAGAAGGCCGCAAGCGGATTCGCCAAAAAGCACGGTGTCGGTGTGGAAGAGCTCCGCAAGCAGTCGACCGACAAGGGTGACTACGTCAGCGTCCAAGTGCACGAGGCTGGCAAGGCAACCGACGCGGTCCTCGCGGAGATCCTCCCGCAGCTTTGTCAGCGCATCACCTTCCCCAAGTCGATGCGCTGGGGGCCCGGCGAGATTGCATTCGGCCGGCCCATCCACTGGGTCGTGTCCTTGCTCGACCGCGACGTCATCGGGTTCGAGTTCGCAGGCGTGCAGGCAGGCCGTGCGACCCGCGGCCATCGCTTCCTTGCACCCGAGAGCTTCGATCTGGACGAGGCCAGCAACTACGAGAAGGCGCTCGAACAGGCGCACGTCATCGTCGACCTCGAGCGCCGCAAGGACCGCATGATGGGAGGCCTCTTGGCCGCCGCGAAGTCACTGGGCGGAGTCCTCGAGCCGGACGCGTTTCTGGCGGACGAGTGCGTATCGCTCGTCGAAGAGCCATTCACCGTGCCAGGAAGCTTCGACGAATCGTTCCTCGAGCTCCCGGACACGGTCGTCGTCTCAGTGATGCGTGACCACCAGCGATATTTCGCGGTGCGCGCATCCGAGGGCGGCGCGCTGCTTCCCTCGTATCTCAATGTGGTCAACACCGCTCAGGATCCGGAAACCATCGCGAAAGGCAACGACCGGGTTCTTCGCGCACGCTTGGCCGATGCGCGCTTCTTCGTCGAAGAGGATCGCAAGGCCCCGCTGGCCGACCGACTCCAGAAGCTCGAGTCCGTGGTGTTCCAATCCAAGCTCGGGACGATGGGTGAGAAGGTCCGGCGGCTGCAAGCGAATGCGCGCGCCCTCGCGGAGCGATCGGGTGCGGACGCCGACGCCTGCGTGGAGGCCGCGCGCTTGTGCAAGGCCGACCTCGAGACGCTCATCGTCTTCGAGTTCCCCGAGCTCCAGGGCGAAATGGGCCGCTGGTACGCGCTGCGCGAAGGCACCGACTCCGCGATCGCCGACGCGATTCGTGACCACTACCGACCGCAGGGCGCGGACGACGTCGTGCCCGACCAGGTCGTTGGCGCTGTCGTTGCGGTGGCCGATCGGATCGACACCTTGGTCGGCTGCTTCGGCATTGGCTTGGTTCCGAGCGGGTCGGCGGACCCGTTTGCGCTTCGCCGCGCGGCACTCGGCATCATTCGCATCGCACTCGAGGGGCCGATCGACGTGGATCTTCGACAGCTCATCGACCAAGCGTGCGGCGCGTACGCGGGCGATGCCGAGCTCGCCCCCGCCGACGAAGTTCGCGCGTCACTCGATGGCTTCTTCCGCGGCCGCATTCGGGCGATGCTCAAGGACGCACACGGCGGTGACGTGGTCGACGCCTGCCTGGGCGCCTGGGACGGCACCTCGCTCCGCGACCTACGGAGCCGAATCGAAGCCGTCGCCGAACTCGGGGCCGCTCCCGAATTCGAAGCCCTCGCCGTCGCCTTCAAACGCGCGTTCAACATCACGAAGGAGAGCGCTCGGGGCACCATCGACCCGGCTCTTCTCGAAGCGGGAGCGGAGACTGCGCTGGCCGAACGGTTCGGCACCGTGCGCGACCAAATCCGCGAAGCAACCGGCGAGCGCCGCTACGCTGACGCCTTGAAGCTCGTCGCGAAAGAGCTCGGAACGCCGATCGATCGCTACTTCGAGGAAGTGTTCGTGATGGTCGACGATGCCCGCGTCCGGGAAAATCGCCTGCGATTGTTGGGAGAAATCGCCGACACCGTCAATGGCATTGCGCACTTCCACCAGCTTGGGACAAAGTTGCAGCGTCGTGACCCTTCTGTATCCGCTTGACGCAGCGCTGGACTCGGAGGTCCGCCTGCAGCTCCTCGGGACAAAGGCGGCCGGCCTCAACGAGATGACCGCGCTCGGAATCCCGGTGCCCCCGGGGTTCACGATCACGACTGAGGTTGGTGAACGGTATCGAAAAAGCCGCGCATGGCCGGACGGCCTCGAGGCGGCCGTCGAGCAGGCCCTAGGTGCCCTGGAGTCGAGGCTCGGGAAGCGATTCGGCGACGCCGACAATCCATTGCTGCTTGCAATCCGTTCGGGTGCCCGAATCTCAATGCCCGGGATGATGGATACGCTCCTCAACGTCGGACTCAGCGAACGCTCAATCGCCGGACTTGCAGCACAGCATGGGGACGAGCGCTTTGCCCTCGATTCCTATCGCCGCTTGCTCCACATGTACGGGACCGTGGTGCGGGGCATCGGCGGGGATCGCTTCCAGTATCTGCTAGGCGACCTCAAGACCGACCTCGGGCAACCGCGCATGCTCGACTCTGAGCTCCCAGTGACCGCGCTCGAGGATCTCATCGCGTCGTATCTGACTGTCATCGAAGAAGCATCGGGCGCGCCTTTCCCGCAAGACGTCAAGACTCAGCTTTGGGATGCCATCGGGGCCGTCTTCGCGTCTTGGGACAACCCTCGCGCGGTTCGCTACCGACGCATGCAGGGAATCGACAACGGAACCAGCACGGCATGCACGGTCCAGGCGATGGTCTTTGGCAATACGGGCCCTCGAAGCGGCTCGGGCGTGGCCTTCACCCGCAATCCATCGAGTGGGGACAAACAGCTCTACGGGGAGTTCCTACCCAACGCCCAGGGAGAGGATGTCGTCGCGGGGATTCGCACACCTGTCGCGCTCACCGCCAATGCAGCCCCGCCAGGCAAGGAGGCGTCGAGCCTCGAAGCCTCCCTGCCTGAAGCCTTCGAAACAATCTCGGAGCACTGCGCCGCTCTCGAGAGCCATTTTGGCGACATGCAGGACGTCGAGTTCACCATCGAAGATGGGCGCCCGTACCTCCTCCAGACCCGCGCCGCGAAGCGAACCGCGCACGCGTCCGTCCGAGTCGCCGTCGACATGGTGAGGGAAGGGGTCCTCACCAAGGAAAACGCTCTACTCCGGGTCGACGCTCGCTCGCTCGAGCAGCTGCTTCAAGCACAGCTTCCAGCCCAGACCGAGCTCAGCGCCCAAGGCGTCGAACCGTTCGCCGTCGGTTTGCCCGCAAGCCCGGGAGCCGCATCTGGTCGCATCGTCTTCGATGCCGACGATGCAGTCCGTTGGGTTGCGGAAGGTCAGGAGGTCATTCTGGTTCGGCAGGAAACCAGCGCGGAAGACATCCACGGAATGAAGGCCGCGAAAGGCGTCGTGACCGCGGCGGGCGGCATGACCTCCCACGCCGCGGTCGTCGCGCGTGGACTAGGGAAGTGCTGCGTAGTGGGTTGCGGCCAGCTCCGGATTGATTTTCGCGAGCGCACGGTCCACCTCGACAAGGGGGAATCCGCGGAGCCGTTACGGGAAGGCGACCTGCTCACTCTCGATGGGTCGACCGGCCGCATTTACACGGGCGCCCTCGACGTGGTTGCATCCACGACCGTCGATGAGCTTCGCGAGTTGATGACATGGGCCGATCGGGTTCGGCGTATGCGCGTCTACGCGGAAGCAGATACGCCGCAGGCGGCTCGCGCCGCGTTGAGCTACGGCGCGGAAGGCGTGGGACTGTGCCGGACCGAGCGAATGTTCTTTGCACAGGATCGGCTATTTGCGATGCGATGCGCGCTACTCGCGGTCGATAATGAGCAGCGCAGCCAATGGCTCATGGAGCTCGAGCGCGCCCAGAGGGACGACTTCGTCGAGATCTTTCGAGCGATGGAGGGAAGGCCCGTCACGATTCGCTTGCTCGATCGCGCGCTGGAAGAATTCCTTCCGCAAGACGAAGAGTCGCTGCAAGCGATCGCCGATGGGCTCGCTCTCGCGCTGGAAGAAGTAATCAAAGCGGCCGAGCGACATCGCGAATCGAACCCAGCGTTCGGTCATCGAGGCGTGCGGGCAGGCCTCACCGTCCCCGGTCTCTACGACATGCAGCTGCGCGCCATGCTGTTCGCGGCGCGCGACTGCACCGACCAGGGCGTGCCTGTCGAGCTCGAAGTCCTCGTTCCCATGGTCGCCTTCACCTCCGAGCTCGAAGCCTTGTGCGGAGTGCTCGACAGCGTACACCGGCAGGTCTTCGCCAAACCGACGAGCCTCTTCACCTGCCGCGTGGGCGCCATGATCGAGCTTCCACGAGCGTGCCTCATTGCGGATGAGCTCGCAGGCTTCACACGATTCTTTTCGTTCGGGGGCAACGACCTGACCCAAACCACGCTCGGCATCAGCCGGGACGACGCCGGTCGATTCTTGCCGACCTACCTCAACAATCTCGGCATGGTCGCACGGGATCCGTTCATCTATCTCGACGACCGCGTCGCCGAGCTCATGAGCATCGCCCTCGAACGTGCCAAAGCGGTCCGCCCCGACCTCGTGGCAGGCCTATGTGGCGACCAAGGTGGCAGCCCCGACTCCATCGAAATCTGCGAGCGCCTAGGCCTAGACTTCGTCTCCGCCCCGCTCTCGCAGCTCCCTGGTGCCCGCCTTGCGGCCGCCCAGGCCCGCTTACGTGGAAAAAAGTGAAGAAGCACCCGGTTTTAGGCCTCAGCGGGGCTTGCTGCACCCCCGCGGCCGTGTTGGAATGTAAGTTCCTGGAAGATTGCGATAGAGCTGTATGTCAGATGGTGCGAAAGGGTTTGACGATCCGGAGGTGAGCGGGCCTCATTCCGGAGTCTCGAAAGCGCCCGAGGGGCTTCTCGGTCAGACGATCGATCAGCGCTACCGCGTCGAGGCTTTGCTCGGCGAGGGAGGGATGGGTCTGGTCTATCGGGTCACCCATACGCGCCTCAACAAGCCGCTTGCCATCAAGGTGCTTCGCCGAGAGAACACGAGAGACCCGGAGGTGCTGGCGCGGTTCCGGCGCGAAGCCGAGAGCGCGTCGGGAATCGGGAATCAGCACATCGTAGACATCAGCGACTTCGGCGAGTTGAATGACGGCTCGACCTATTTCGTCATGGAGTGCCTCGAGGGGCTTGATCTCATCGACGCAATTGACGTCGCACAGCGCATGCCCGAGGAGCGGGCGGTTCATATCGCCATTCAGATATGCCGTGCGCTCGGCGCGGCGCACGACGCCGGGATCGTCCATCGAGACCTCAAACCGGAGAACGTGTTCCTCATCCAACGCAACGAAACCGAGGACTTCGTGAAAGTCCTCGATTTCGGCATCGCCAAAGTCGCCAATGGCCCGAAGCGTCTCACGCGCGACGGAGAGGTGCTTGGCACTCCTCACTATATGTCGCCCGAGCAATGCGAAGGCGATGGCGTCGACCACCGGACCGACATTTATGCGCTCGGTGTTCTGCTGTACGAGATGGTGACCGGTCACGTGCCTCACGACGCAGACACGATGATGGGCATCCTGACGAAGCAAATGTACGAGGACCCTATTCCGCCGAAGGTCCGCGCGCCGCAAGTCTCCGAGGAGCTCGAACAGTTGATCATGCGCTGCCTCGAAAAGAAGCCGGAGCAACGCTACCAGACGATGCACGCGATTGAGGCGGACCTCCAACGCGTCCACGCCGGTCAGCGCGCGGTCGGGCCGGACACGGTCACGCTGACCCCAACCAGGCCGCCGCGTCCGGAGCGCCGGCCGGTCTCGCCGATCTACCTAGGAGGGCTGGGAGTGGCCGTCTTGGCGCTGGTCGGAACGCTCGCCATGAATGTGTATACCGAGCGTAGGGCCGACATGAACAGCACCCGCCTCGCCGTACCGGAGGCCACCGTAGCCTCGCCACCGGTGGCGGAGGAGAGCGACCTCGAACCGAGCGACGAGCAGTCGAGCGCGGCCGCACCCGACACGCCAGAGCTCAAAGCCCAGGCAGCTCGCGCGACACCGGTCCGGCGCAAGCCTCGGCATCGCAGCAAGCCCTCGCCTCAGCGCGACCAGGCCATCCTCGATCCCTGGAAATAGGGCGCTTCGCTGCCAGTTGCCCCCCGTAGGGTGAACGGCTAGGGTGCCGCTCCATGGGGTCGCGATTTGGCCCGCAGGGCGGTTCTTTGGGCTTCGCTCTCGGGTTCTTGCTTATCTCCGGGACAATCTCGACCGGCTGCGTGAACAGAGATGGAACAGCACTGCCTGCCGGGCTGATGTCGTTCCCCATCGCGATCGAGCTATCGGTCGACCAAGATGCGGACGGCAATCCGCAGTACCTGTACGTCACGAGCTCAAATTTCGGGCTCGAGTACAACTCCGGAAACGTCCAGTCCTACGACCTCGCCAAGGTGGTCGAAGCGATCAACACGGGTTGCGTGAGCGCCTGGCGCGACCCTGAATGCCTGAAAAGCGACTATCCGGGGGACGTCAACGATCCTGTCTGTGTCTGCGAACCCGCGACAGACATCAACTGCGTGCCTGTCCCACAGGGAGTCCGACAGCGATGCCTCGAAAACGACTTCCAGGGCGACATCAACGACCCTGTGTGCGCATGCGAGCCGCTCGCCCCTCCCGACCCCGGCGATGGGCCCGGAGACGAATGCGTTGCCGTCCCCTTTGATCGCTGCTCGGTCGTGCCAGCCGATCTGCAAGTCCGGGACCCAGGGGCGGCGCTCAGGCTTATCCCTGTCGAAGGGCTGATTCCGGGCGAGGTCGAGATCGGGTCTTTTTCTGATGGCCTCGCCGTCGCCACCGATGGGCGGCGCATCTACCTGCCAGTTCGAAGCGACGCCAACCTCACTTTCATCGACGTCAACGAGGAAGGTCAGCTCAGCTGCGGCCAACCGTTCGGAACACGCCACACGTGCACGAGCGACTACCGCTCGGGGAGCGCCGAGCTCGTCAACCCCAGCTTTCCGATCGGCCTGCCCCCGGACCCTGTCGACGTGTACGTGGGAAACCTCGCGGCCGACTTCGCCCCGCCCACTAACCCGGACGATCCGGCGTTCCGCGGCGACTACATCTTGATGGCGCACCGCGAGGGCAAGGCCAGCATGTTCTTCGATCAGGAACGCCCGGGCGGCCCGGAGCCTACGAAACGCCCCCGTCTCGCGGCTACCGTCGACGATCTCGCCCCGGAGCAGGTGACCATCACTTACGAGCCCGGGGCCAAACGTGCCTGGATTCCCAGCGCAGAGGTCGCTGCGATCGTCCGCCTCGGCATCGGCATCGACGGGGATCCGACACAGAGCTACCTGTTCGACGCGGGGCCCCTCTTCGTGTCGGGGCTCGACACCGGGAGAAGCAATCGGGACATCCGCTTCGACCCTCGGCCGGACCGGAACCTCGCGTACATCGTAGCGCGCTCGCCCGAAGCCCTGATCGTCGCCCGCAGCGATGTTGCAGGTGGGGACTTGAGCATGCTCGGGCAGATTCCGACCTGCCGTGACCCTTCGCGCATTCAAGTAGCTGAAGTCCCCGTCCCCGGACGCGACACCGTGGTCTTGGCGTTCGTGAGCTGCTTCCTTGCGAGAAGCGTGCAAGTCATCGACACCGACAAGTTCCAGGGGATCACCATCCTGACGAACGTCAGCGGTGCCTTCGAGTTCGTCATCGATGGTCCGCGACTTCTCATGTACACCGCCGATTTCAGCACGTCGGTGCTTCGCGTCGCCGACTTGCGGCCGCTCGTTGCTTGCCTCCAAGGCGGCAGCGACGGCCCCGAAGAGTGCTCACCACAGCTCCTCGGCCTCGTAGGCTTGCCGCAACCCGTATCGGAGTTGCCGCGATGAATCGGCTCCTCGTCATCGTCTCGTGCGCGCTCGTGCTCGCGTCGTGCAAAGGCAACGCCAACAACGTCGTCCTGTCATCCCTCGACCGTTCCGCGAAGATTCAACTCCTCTGCGCGGACCTAGAGCTGATCACGGGGAACCTCTTCGACTTGCGACAAGTTCTGCCGGCCGAGGTCTGTGTCACCGAGACGGTGTTTGCGCCCCAAGTCGAAGCTCAGTTCTTGGGCGCGGTGACCCAGACCCAAACCGGGGAGGTCGCCGTGATCAGCTTCACGCGCTCGGCGATCCTGGACACCAACCGCACCGTGCCAGGCGTGACCCCACTGCGCGTCGGAGAGCAACCGACCGGAATCCAGATCTCGCCCTTCGAGCCGACCTATACCTATGTGAGCAGTTTCAGCCCGAAGAGCGTGCAGGCGATTCCGACGGAAGCGGTCATCACCGGAGACTCCGCGTCGCCGACCCAGCAGGTTCGCTTCGAGGCAGCGCCGACGGATCTGGCACTGCACGAACTCGCGTCGGTCGGCGAGATCACCCGCGACCAAGAAGACCGGGTCACAGGAGCCACAGGCGACATCACCTATCGATTTCTGTACGCCGCGATTCCAGACCTCGGCCAGATCGCGCAGATCCCGGTCATCACGACCCCGAGCCCCGATGGCATGTCGAACGTCCACGGGTCTCTCGGCACGCCACAGTTCATCCCGCTGAACGACTATGACTGCGACTCGGTCACGCCGGTGCCTTCGCCTCCGTCGGACGAAAATGACTACCATCGCATTTGTCCCGAAAGTTTCCAGGATCGCGAGGGCCGGTTCATCAAGACGGTCGAGACGGCCGCAACCTGCGTCGACGGGCCCGATACCGGGCCGAGCCCAGTCGCACTCGCCATCGATTACGGTCTCCCGGAGGATCCGGCCGACGATGTCTTACTCGTCGCTGACGCCAATCAACCGGTGATTCATCGATTCACCTTGTTTGCGAACGGCGCCACCCCGATCGAGCCGATCGTCACCGGCACACCGACGAGCGATGTCGACGTGACGCCCTACGTGCCGGCCACCTCGGATCCGTCCGACCAGGCCGCGACCGATCGCTACCTCTACGCCGTGAGTGCAACCGACAGCAGCGTCCTCGCGATCGAC